>JBEIPX010000429.1:0-3059 GCA_040376815.1 Bradyrhizobiaceae bacterium | reverse complement strand
CGCGAATCCGTGATCTTCATGCGATTGCATGAAGCTTGACCTTTCCATGCGGTTGCATCTATTTTGATGCAGGTGCATCAAAGGAGGGGTCGATGCCTGCGTCCGCCGCACAGGTTCAGTTTGCTACGTTTCTGCTGCGCATCGCGCTTGGCGCGATGTTTCTCGCCCACAGCGCGCTGCTGAAGTTCTACGTCTTCACGCTGCCTGGCACGGCGAAGTTCTTCGAAAGCATCGGTTTGCCGGGATGGTTTGCCTACGCGGTGTTCTTCGCCGAGGCGATCGGCGGTGTGCTGCTGATCCTCGGCGTGCAGGCGCGCTGGATTGCGCTCGTGCTGTTTCCCGTTCTTGCGGGCGCAACGTGGGCCCACTGGGGCAATGGCTGGATGTTCGGCTACGCCAACGGCGGCTGGGAATATCCCTTGTATCTGAGCCTGCTCAGTCTGGTTCAGGTGCTGCTCGGTGACGGTGCATTCGCGCTCTCGCACTCGCGGCCGCTGCCGTTTCTGCAAGGGCAACCCCTTGCTCCTCACAACACATAAGCTGGAACCGTCATGAGCGAGAAACTCAAACTCATCAGCCACAACCTTTGTCCGTATGTGCAGCGCGCGGTGATCGCGCTCAACGAGAAGGGTGTCCCGTTCGAGCGAATCGACATCGATCTCGCCAACAAGCCGGACTGGTTCCTGAAGATCTCGCCGCTCGGCAAGACGCCGGTGCTGCTTGTCGGCGATACGGCAATCTTCGAATCCGCAGTCATCGTCGAATATCTGGAGGAGACGCAGCCGAAGCCGCTGCATCCCGCGGATGCGCTCAGGCGCGCCGAACACCGGGCGTGGATCGAATTCTCGTCCGCCGTGCTCGGTGACATCTGGGGTCTCGAGACCGCGCCGGATGAAGCGACGTTCCGGGCAAAGGCCACGCAGATCGAAGCGAAGTTCGCACGCCTTGAAGCACGGCTGGCCGGTACGCCCTGGTTCGACGGCGCGGCGTTTTCGCTGGTCGATGCCGTTTTCGGGCCGGCGTTTCGCTACTTCGATGTGTTCGATCAGATCGGCGATTTCGGCATCTTTGCCAACAAGCCAAAGATCGCGGCGTGGCGCGCCGAACTGGCGAAGCGGCCGTCGGTCGCCAGCGCTGTCGGCAAGGACTATCACGACCTGCTGCGCGCGTTCATGACGAAGCACAAGGCGTGGCTGGCGACGATGGATACGAAAGCGGCTGCCTGAATAAGCTGCCATTCCGGGATGCGCCGCTTCGAATGACCAAAGCTTTGCGTCAGCGGACGTTGGCGAGTCGCATGTCGAGATAGCTCGTCACCGACTCCATCAGCGGTTCCATCTTCTCCTGGAAGAAGTGGTTGGCGCCCGGGATGATCTGCTGATCGATGACGATGCCTTTTTGCGTCTTCAGCTTCTCGACCAGCGTCGTTACGTCCTTGGCGGGTGCAACGATATCCTTCTCGCCGTGCACGATCAGGCCCGACGACGGGCAGGGCGCGAGGAACGAGAAGTCGTAGCGGTTCGGCTCCGGCGCGATCGAGATGAAACCCTCGACCTCCGGACGGCGCATCAAGAGCTGCATGCCGATCCACGCACCGAACGAAAAGCCGGCGACCCAGCACGCGCGCGCTTCGGGATTGATCGACTGCGCCCAGTCGAGCGCGGAGGCTGCATCCGACAATTCGCCGACGCCGTGATCGAACGATCCCTGGCTGCGGCCGACGCCGCGGAAGTTGAAGCGCAGCACCGAGAAGCCGCGCGCCACGAAGGCGTAATAGACCTGATAAACGATCGGGTGGTTCATGTTGCCGTGGAACTGCGGATGGGGATGCAGCACCATCGCGATCGGGGCGTTCTTCTGCTTCGCCGGGTGATAGCGGCCTTCGAGACGGCCGGCGGGTCCGGTGAAAATAACTTCAGGCATTGATGATCCTTCGGGGCTCGTCCGCCGCGCCGTGTTGCGATGGCTGCGGAATTGACAACGGCTCCGGTTACAGAGGGATACGTTGAACTCGGGCCCGCCTTCTAGCATGGGGCAAGGGGCAAAAAGCAAGTAAAATCAGGGGCTCTAGGGCAGAACCTGATGCCTTGCCGGACTTCGCAAGTCCCGGATTCGACAGTCTTTTCTCATCCTCCTATCGGCGGACTGGCAATTGCCGGGCAGGCGGATAAAGGTCGGGGCGCGCGGCTGATTGGTCACCATCGCGAAAAGGGGACACGGATTTAATGACGAAACCGCGCGTCTATCTCGACTGGAATGCGACGGCGCCGCTGCGACCGGAAGCGCGCGCAGCGCTTGCGGCGCATTGGGATGTCGCCGGCAATCCGTCGTCGGTCCACGCGGAGGGCCGTGCGGCGCGGGCATTTGTCGAGGATGCGCGCCAGGCTCTGGCGCAAGCGGTCGGAGCATCCGCGCGCGATGTGATCTTCACCTCCGGCGGCACCGAAGCGAATGCGCTGGCGCTCGCACCGGGATTGATGCGCAAAGGTGGCGCGCGCGCGGAGCGGCTGATCGTGACCGCGGTCGAGCATTTGTCCGTATTGGCCGGTGGCCGTTTCGAGAAGACCGACATCGCGATCGCGCCCGTCGATCATAACGGTGTGGTCGATCTCACGGCACTGCGTGCGCTCGTGCATGACAAGCCGCCCGCGCTTGTCTCGGTCATGCTCGCCAACAACGAAACCGGTGCAATCCAGCCGATCGCGGAGATCGCGGACATCGTGCACGACGCAAGCGGCATGTTGCACGTCGATGCAGTGCAGGCGCTCGGCAAGATTTCGGTCTCGCTGTGTGAGCTGAAAGCCGACCTGCTGTCGGTGTCGGCGCACAAAGTTGGCGGGCCGAAGGGGGTAGGAGCACTCGTCGTGGCGGATGGCCTGCTCGGCCTCGATCCGGCGATCCGGGGCGGCGGTCAGGAGCGCGGGCGCCGGGCTGGAACCGAGAACGTTGTGGGCATCATCGCTTTTGGCGCGGCAGTGGCTGCGGCGATGACCTCGCTCGCTGAGGAATCCGCGAGAATGGTTACGCTCCGCCGGGAGCTGGAGGCAGGCCTCAAACGG
>JBEIPX010000490.1:0-2574 GCA_040376815.1 Bradyrhizobiaceae bacterium | reverse complement strand
TTGTCACAATCGAGCGTGGCCTCGGTCCTGAGGGCCGCATCGCCGTGGTCCGTGTCGATCGCGGCGACGGCGTCAACGCGCTGTCGCCGGAGGCACTGCGGCAGCTCACCGATACCGCGCGCAGTTTCGAGGATGACGCAGACACATCCGTCGTCGTGCTCGCGGGCAGCGCCAAGACTTTCAGCGCTGGCTTCGACCTCAAGGACCCGGAGGGCAAGTCCCGTGCGTCGATGGACCTCGGTACGCTGCGGCGGCATCTCAAGCTCGGCCCGCGCCTCACGCGTGCCTGGCAGGAGATGGAGCAGGTGACGGTGGGCGCAATCGAAGGCTTCTGCATCGGCGGCGGCGTGGCGCTGGCGGTTGCGCTCGATTTCCGCGTCATGGCGAAAAGCGCGCACATGCGTGTGCCCGAAATCGGGCTCGGCATGAACATGAGCTGGCAGAGCGTGCCGCGCATGCTCCATCTGATGGGCCCGGCGCGCACCAAGCAGGCCGTGATCCTGGCCGATCAGCGCATCTCCGCCGCGGAAGCTTACGAATGGCGTCTGGTCGAGCACCTCGCCGAGGACGGCAAGGCGTTCGACGTGGCGATGGCGTTTGCGGAGAAGATCGCGGTGCAGCCGCCGCTCTCGGTCGCGATGACGAAGCTCACCGTCAACCGGCTCACGCACGCGCTCGACGATCTGGCGAGCCACATGGATGTCGATCAGTTCGCACTCGCGAGCATGAGTGAGGACCACAAGGAAGGCGTCGCCGCCTTCCTCGGCAAGCGCAAGCCGAAGTTTAGGGGGCGGTAAAAGATATCCTGCACCTCTCCCCCGTTCACGGGGAGAGGGAGCTTCTTCAAAGCTTCATCACCCGTAACCGCAGCGCGTTGCCGACGACGCTGACCGACGACAGCGACATCGCCGCCGCCGCGATCATCGGCGACAGCAGCAGCCCGAACGCGGGATAGAGCACACCTGCGGCGACTGGCACGCCGAGCGCGTTGTAGAGGAACGCGAACAGCAGGTTCTGCCGGATATTGCGCATCGTCGCCTGCGATAGCTTGCGCGCGCGGACGATGCCGTTGAGATCACCCTTCAAGAGCGTCACGCCGGCGCTTTCCATCGCGACGTCCGTGCCGGTGCCCATGGCGATGCCGACATCGGCGGCCGCAAGTGCAGGCGCGTCGTTGACGCCGTCGCCCGCCATGGCGACCACGCGTCCGGCCTTTTGCAGCTTCGCCACGACCGCACTCTTCTGATCGGGCAAAACCTCCGCTTCGACCTCGGCGATGCCGAGCTTCCGTGCTACCGCGTTCGCAGTGGTCCGGTTGTCGCCGGTCAGCATGATCACTTTGATACCCTCGGCAGCCAGCGCTTTCACCGCATCGGGCGTCGATGGTTTGATCGGATCGGCAATCGCGAACAGCGCGGCGGGTGCGCCATCGATCGCCATGTGAATGACGGTCGCGCCGTCGCCGCGCAGCGTCTCCGCTTGCGGTTCGAGCGATTGAACGTCAACGCCGGATGAGCGCAGATACGCGGCATTCCCGAGCAGGATGGTCTTGCCGTCGACGCGGCCGGTCGCACCCTTGCCGGTCGGCGAGTCGAAGTCATCGACGGCTGCAAGCTCAAGTTTGCGCTCCTGCGCCGCACGTACGATGGCATCCGCCAGAGGATGTTCGCTGGCGCGCTCTACGCTGGCGGCGAGACGCAGAACGTCAGCCTCTTGAAATCCGGGGGCAGGGACGACGGAAACGACCTTCGGCTTGCCCTCGGTCAGCGTTCCCGTTTTGTCGACCACGAGCGTATCGATCTTTTCCATCCGCTCCAGCGCTTCGGCATTCTTGATCAGCACGCCCTCTTGAGCGCCGCGACCGACGCCGACCATGATCGACATGGGTGTCGCAAGCCCGAGCGCGCACGGGCAGGCGATGATCAGCACGCTCACCGCGGCGACCAGTCCAAATGCGAAGCGCGGCTCGGGCCCGAACATGTACCAGCCAAGGAAAGCCGCGATCGCTGCCAGTATCACGATCGGCACGAACCAGCCGGACACCTGATCGGCGAGCCGCTGGATCGGTGCGCGCGAGCGCTGCGCCTGCGCCACCATCTGAACGATCTGCGCGAGCAGGGTGTCGCGGCCGACCTTCTCGGCGGTCATGATAAAGCTGCCGGACTGATTGATGGTACCGCCGATCACCTTGGCGCCGGTTTCTTTTGTCACCGGCATGGACTCGCCGGTCACCATCGATTCATCGAGCGACGAACGCCCTTCGGCGATGACGCCGTCGACGGGCACCTTCTCGCCTGGCCGCACGCGCAGCTTGTCGTTCGCTTGAACCTGATCGAGCAGTACATCGTGCTCGTGGCCGTCCGAACCGATCCGGCGCGCGGTCTTCGGCGCGAGATCGAGCAGGGCCTTGATCGCACCGGATGTTGCCTCGCGCGCACGCAGTTCCAGTACCTGGCCGAGCAGCACCAGCACGGTGATGACCGCTG
Organism: Bradyrhizobiaceae bacterium; assembly: GCA_040376815.1. Lineage (GTDB taxonomy): Bacteria > Pseudomonadota > Alphaproteobacteria > Rhizobiales > Xanthobacteraceae > SG-bin9. Next base: position 88 of record JBEIPX010000490.1, on the reverse strand, counting down.
CTGCCTCGAAATAGACCGCAACCGTTCCGCCATGACCGCGGAAGTTCGCCGGAAACAGGTTGGGCGCAAACATTGCGACCACGCTGTA
>JBEIPX010000016.1:0-16790 GCA_040376815.1 Bradyrhizobiaceae bacterium | reverse complement strand
TTCGGATCGAGGTCGCCGTAACGGACGTTGTCGGTCAGGCGATAGGGATAGTCCTCTAGGCGGAAGGTCTGCTTGGGTTTAGGCTGTGCGTCCACGGATGGTCTCCAGATCGGCCCCGCCATAGCGCCGAATCCGGTTGCTTTACAAGCCGCTCAGGTGTGCTGCGCGGCTTGCTCCATCTGCAGAACGAGCTTTCCGGCGGTGCGCCAGCTTCTGCTCCGGGCGAGGGCTCCGGGAGCCTGCGCCAGCGGAAACGTATCGGCGATCACGCTGCGCAGCTTGCCGCTCAGCATCAGCGCCATGAGTGCGTCGAGATCGGCCGGCCGACTGCGCACCAGAACGGCATGGCAGCGGCGCGGGCGCAATCCCGCGAGCGACAGGGTTGCGGTCTTCAGCGCGGCGAGGGCGGCCTGTCCGGTCAGCACGGTCGTGAGGTAGTGTCCGCCCGGCGCGAGAGCGGCGCGGCAGCGCGCGAAGCTCGATCGGCCGACGGCGTCGAGCACGATATGCTGGCCGCGAACGTGTTGCGTAAAATCCGTGGCAGCGTAGCCGATGACGTTGTCGGCGCCGAGTTGCCGGCACAGCTCGGCATTGCGCGCGCTCGCAACGGCCGTGACCTTTGCTCCAAGCGCTCTTGCGATCTGGATCGCGTAGCTGCCGACGCCACCGGCGCCGCCATTGATCAGAACGGACTGTCCGCTTTCGAGTTTTCCGAGCGTGACGAGCGACTGATACGCCGTCAGCCCGGCGCACGGGAGCGCAGCCGCGTCAGTGTGCGAGATGGCGTCGGGTTTGATCGCGAGCAGCGTTTCCGGCACCGCCATCCATTCGGCGAACGCGCCCATTTTCGACTGCAGCCCGAAGACCTGCGTGCCGGGACCGAAGCGCGATGCACCTGGGCCGGTTGCCTCAACGACGCCGGAAAAGTCGCTGCCGAGGGTGAGCGGGAACGGACCAAGGAAGGCCTTGAACCGATAGCGCCCTTCCTGGACGACCCAGTCGCGCGGGTTCACCGACGCGGCCATGACGCGGACCAGCACCTCGCCGCGGCCGGGCTTCGGCAGTTCCACGTTGCGATACGCAAGAACCTCGGGTCCGCCAAACCGCGCGATCGTCATGGCCTTCATTAATCCGCCTATTCTGAATATGAATTTTGAACTTAGGGTCGGATAGGCTATCTGGGTTCAGATGTCAAACTCTGCAAAAGCCACGGCCGCTCGAACCGCCGCTCCTGAAGCTGCACAGATGGCGTCGCTGCGTTGTGGCCTCGCTCTTGCCAGCGAAGCGCTCGGCGACCGCTGGACACTCCTCGTCGTGCGCGAGGCGTTTTACGGCGTGACGCGCTTTGAGCGGTTTCTCGGCGACCTCAAGATACCGCGTGCGGTGCTGAGTCAGCGCCTGTCCGATCTCGTCGACAAAGGGGTTCTGCAACGCATGCCGTATCGCGAGGAGGGCAGCCGCACGCGGCACGAGTACAGCCTGACCGCGAAGGGCCAGGATCTCGGCCTCGCGCTGATGGCGCTGCTGGAGTGGGGTGATCGCCATATCCGGTGCGGCAGCAGTCCGGTCGAACTGGTCGAAACGGCGACCGGAAAGCAGCTGAGCGTATGCCTGGCGACGAAAGACGGCCGTGTCGTTGCGCTCAAGGATGCGGGATTGCGGGCGCGACCTGCCGCCGCGAAGACCAAATCATCCGGCCGCCGATGATGACGCAGGCGCACACGCGGAAACGCGAGCAATGTAGCGGGAAAAGCAGCAGGATTTCCTCTTTCCCCTATGGCTTGTCTTGGCTAGACAACTTGCCTTGGCTAAACAATCTGCACCATCCTCGGCCGTTCATATCCTCGGGCAACTGCCCCGGCTCCAACCGGCAAAGACACCTTCATGAGCGATAACATTCCGATGAGCGAGACCATCAAGACCGACGTGCTGATCATTGGTGCCGGCCCGTGCGGCCTGTTCGCGGTGTTCGAACTAGGCCTGCTCGACATGAAGGTCCATCTCGTCGACATCCTCGACAAGATCGGCGGCCAGTGCGCCGAGCTCTATCCGGAGAAGCCGATCTACGACATTCCGGCGATCCCGATGGTGACGGGGCAGGGCCTCACCGAAGCGCTGATGGAACAGATCAAGCCGTTTGGGCCGACGTTCCATCTCAACGAGATGGTGGAGACGATCGAGAAGATCGGCGATCCGCTGTTCAAGGTGACGACCGACGCCGGCAAGGTGTTCGAAACGAAGGTGGTGGTGATCTCCGCGGGCGGCGGCTCGTTCCAGCCGAAGCGTCCGCCGGTGCCGGGCATCGAGGCCTATGAAGGCACGTCGGTGTTCTACGCCGTGCGCAAGATGGAGCAGTTCCGCGACAAGGAGCTTCTGATCGTCGGCGGCGGTGACAGCGCACTCGACTGGACGCTCAACCTTCAGCCGATCGCCAAGCGCGTCACGCTCCTGCATCGCCGCGACGATTTCCGCGCCGCGCCGCATTCGGTCGAGCAGATGCGCGAACTCGTGCGCAGCGGCAAGATGGATATGAAACTCGGTCAGGTGACCTCGCTCGAAGGCGCGAATGGCCAGCTCACCGGCGCGGTGGTGAAAGGCAACGACAACGAGACGTCGACGGTCGCCTGCAATACGATGCTGCCGTTCTTCGGACTGACGATGAAGCTCGGCCCGGTCGCCAACTGGGGCGTGAAGATCGAGAACAACCTCGTGCCGGTCGATACCCAGGCGTTCGAAACCGACATTCCCGGCATCTTCGCTATCGGCGACATCAACACCTATCCCGGCAAGCTGAAGCTGATCCTCTCCGGCTTCCACGAGGGCGCGCTGATGTCGCAGAAGGCGCATCGCTACGTCTATCCGGACAAGCGGCTCGTGTTCCAGTACACGACCTCGTCGTCGAGCCTGCAGAAGAAGCTCGGGGTGAACTGAGGCGCGCGCGGGGCGCGGAGGCAGCATGAAGCGGGTGCTCGTCACAGGTGCGACCGGCTTTGTGGGCTCCGCCATCGTTGCAAAGCTCGCTCAGGCAGATGGATCTACACCGGTCGCCGTCACGCGGCGGCCGTTCGCATTTCAGGATGGCGTCGAGACGTTTCAGGTTCGCGATCTCGCCGAACTCGCACCGAAGCTGAGTGATGTCGATACGGTCGTTCACTGTGCCGCGCGCGTGCATGTGATGCGCGAGGAAGCGGTCGATCCGCTCGCCGCGTTCCGCAAGGACAATGTCGACACGACGCTACAGCTCGCCGAAGATGCAGCGCGCGCCGGCGTACGGCGCTTTGTGTTCCTCAGTTCGGTCAAGGCGAGTGGCGAGGAGACGTTCGCCGAGCCGTTCACCGAAAAGACGCAACCGCGGCCGGAAACGCCGTACGGCCAGTCGAAGCTCGAAGCCGAGGAGGGGTTGCGCGCGATCGCCGCGCGCACATCGCTCGAGGTTGTCAGCCTCCGGCCGCCGCTGGTGTACGCGGCGCACGCGGGCGGCAACTTCGCGCGGCTGCTGCGCTGGCTGCATCGTGGTCTGCCATTGCCGCTTGGGTCGGTCACAAACAGCCGCAGCTATATCGCACTCGAGAATCTCGCCGACGTCACCATTCGCTGCATCGATCATCCGGCCGCGCGGAACGAACTGTTTCACGTCTCGGATGGCGAAGACCTGTCGACGCCGGAGATGCTGCGCGCCATCGCCGGGGGAATGGACAAGGAAGCGGTGCTGCTGCCGTTTCCGGTGCAACTGATCCGCATGGCCGCGCAAATGCTGGGGCAGCGTGACGCCGCGCGGCAGGTGTGCGGATCGCTCGCGATCGAGAGCCGGAAGGTGCGCACGGTGCTCGCGTGGCAGCCGCCGCTGACCGCGCGCGAGGCGTTACAGGCGGCCGGCGCCGGGTTTGCGGCGAAGCGGGCGGGTTAACGCGTCGGCGATTGCAGCGGCTGGCGCGTCACTTCGCCCTCGTCAGCCGCAAGGCCGAGAATATCCGTCATCGCCGGCAGAGCGGCATCCGCCATCGCCGCGTGGCCTTCCGCGGTCGGATGGATCGCGCCGCCGTACACGGCCGACAGCACGCCCCACGTTGCATCGTGGATGTCGGAGGGCTGCGTCGACGACACGCCCTGGGGATACGTCATCGCCGTGAAGTAGCTGTCGTTGGCATCGCGAATCCATCGCGCACGCGGCGCGTAGGCGCGGAATTCGCTGGCGCCGCGGCCGCAGGCCATCGGCGAGTTGGCGGCTTCGACAAGGTCGGTGTTGAAGCTGTTGCCCTTCGCCGAGAAGCATTCGCGGTCGAACACCGGGTCGTTCTCGGCGCGCGCGCAGAAGCCGTGCTTGGCGAATTCCGTGAGATGCGTATCGACGAATGTCATGCGATCGCGCGCGGCATCCTTGCAGAGGACGCCGCCACCGCATGTCGCGATGTCGCGCAGCCGCGGCAAGAACTCGTTCTGGACGTAGTCGGATACGGCGTTGAGCCGTTTCGGGTCTGCGTTGAACGCCGGATGGACATCGAAGCCGCCGGGACCGCCGGCACACGTCGCGCCGTTGGCGTAGGTGGGATTGGCGTAGGTGGTGAAAATCACTCTCGACAGGTCGCCGCCGAGCAGCGGCTTCAATGCTTCGCGCAGGCGGCCGAACCGCTGCGGCAATTCACGCGCGAGCGCGCTGCGCGACTCATCGACGGTGCCGAGCACGCCGCTGCGGCGGAACAGGGCGCGTTCCGTGCCGGCGTCGACGATCACGTCGGCGACGAGACCCGAGAAGTTGATGTCATTGGCGCCGACGGAGAGCAGGATCAGGTCGAGTTGCCGGCCGGCCTGTCTGCGCTTCGCAGCCGCTAAGGCGTCGCGCAGATCGGCAACCTGGCCGACGACCGAGCCTTCGCAGTTGATCGCATTGCGGGTGACCAGGCACTCCCGCGCACGCTGGCCGCCGAGAAGACCTTCGGTGATCGTCGCGCCCGTGCACGCCAGCGGCAGGAACGTCACCGCGATATGCGTGTGCTGCACGGCGAGCGCGATCGCCGCGCGTGTTTGATAGCTGTAGAGCGAACGATGGCACGCCTGATTGGACCACTGGGCGCTGCGCCGCTGCCAGTAGTTCAGGCCATCCGATCCGGCATTCTCGCATGCGCGGGTGCCGTTGAAGCCAGCCCGGCTCGGGCGGAAATACTGGCTGGCAGGACCGCCGAGATAGGAGCGGAAACAGAAACCTTCGTCGGCGAGCGCGACGGGGCGATCCGGATTGCCCTCGCCGGAGGCGATGGAGTCGCCGAGACCGGCAATAAGGACGTCGCGGACGGCGATCTCGGTGGTGACCTGCTGCGGTGCCTCCGCGCTCGACACGTCGACGGTCGCGACTGTCGGCTTGCCGTAAGCGACGCGCAGATTGACCGGCTCGTTGCAATCGGCCGACGACTGCCGCGGTTCGTTCCCGTCGTTGAACGTCCAGGCGCAAACCGCGCCGACCGGTATGGTTCCGGCGAGCCGCACGGTCACCGGATGGTCCGTGGGTGTGAGATAGCTTTCTTTGGCGCCATCCCGCGTGCAGGGCTCGCTGACCTTGCCGGTCTGGTCGATGCAGAGGCGGCCCAGCATGTTGCGGGCCCAGCCGCGGCCATCGCTCTGGACCGCCAACGCCTGCTCCGAGGCCAAGACGTTGCCGCCGCGCAGGGCCTCGGCATGAAGGGTGAAGTCGCGCTCCTCACGGAACATGCGGAAGCGGTTGCGGACCTCCCAGCTGATTTGCAGCGAGGGCTGTGCAGCGCCGTCGGTAGCCGTCTGGGCACGGACAGGCATAGCCGCCCCGGCGGCAAACGCCGCGAGCGCGCATGGCAAAACGAGGAAACGCATCATAAACGAAAGGGTCATGGGACGCTTTGAGCCCATGGTTGGGGCGGAAGTATGGGCGCGCCGCCGCCGCTGCGTTAAATCGCGCTCAAGCGTGCGGCGCGCGCGATTTCACCGGTTGCGGCAGCGCCGTGCGCGTGTCGATCGACCCATTTCTCTTCCGCTCGAGCCATGGCTGGATGACGCTGAGCCAGAGCTCGCGCGACCCCATGATCGAGATCGAGATCGCGAACGGGATCAGGAAGTAGAGGATGCGGAACACCAGCAGTGAGGCGAGCAGCTGTTCCTTCGGGATTTCGTCGAGACCGACCAGCATCGCCGCGTCGAACACGCCGAGACTGCCGGGCGCGTGGCTGGCGAAGCCGAGCAGCGTGGCCAGGATGAACACCACCGACATCGACACGAAGTCGACCTGCGCGGTTGCCGGCAGCAGGATGTACATCGCGAGTGCGCAGAATCCGAGATCGACGACGCCGATCAGGATTTGCAGCAGGGTGAGCGGCGCGGACGGCAGTACCACCTTCCAGCCGTTCTGGCCGAGCTCGCGCTGGCCGCGCGACAGCCAGATCAGATAGATCGCAATCGCCGCGAGGAAGCCGACGCCGATCAGGCGGTTGACGAAGGTCGGCAGCAGATCGATCTCGGCGGCCGCGGCCGGATGCCAGATCATGCCGATGCCGAGCACGAAGGTATTTCCGAGCCAGAAGGTGAGGCCGGAGATGAAGCAGATCTTGGCGACGTCGATCGCACTCAGGCCGTAGTCGGAATAGATGCGGAAGCGGATGGCGCCTCCGGTGAACACCGTGGCGCCGAGGTTATGGCCGATGGTGTAGCTGGTGAAGCTCGACAGCGCGGCGATCCGGTACGGCACATGGCGTTTGTTGATCGTGCGCAGCGCGAAGAAATCGTAGAACGTCAGAGTAAAGAACGCGCCCATTACGCACAGCGCCGCGAGCGCGACCTGTCCGGCCTTCATCTCCGTCAGCGCGGTGACGACGATCGCCGCGTCGACGCCTTTCAGCGTGCGCATCAGATGCATGACCGCAAGCGCGATGATCAGGATGCTCGCGGCAATCCCGACGCGCTTCCAGCCGATCTTCTCATTGAAGAAGCGTCCGAAGGCGCTCAACAGCCGACGCATAAATCCTCCCGGCAGGGTGTGAATTCATAGAAAGCCGATTGGGAAAAGATCGTGCAAGCGGCTGGAAAGTCACTCATATCGCAAAACCCATACGGCAAAAATGCGTCAATTGGAAATACGGATCGCTCTTGACAAAGCCTTCTCACGACAGGGTTAAAGACGCCCCGCTGTCATCGTGCTTTCACATTCCGGATAGTCGCAATCCGCCGTGCGAACGGAAAACATAGGATGCCTTAGGCAGTTGGCAACGGACCTGGAAAACGACCCGGGTAACGGCTGCGGGGGAAGGGCCGTGCGGGCGATTCACGCTTTACGCAAGGCGAAATGGGCGCCGCAGAACGCCATCAATGCGCCGAGCATCAGCGCCGCCACCCCCGCAAGCACCCCGGCGATGGTCGGAATCGGGCTTGGCCCGGCAGCGGCCTGGCCGGCGCCCGCCAGCACAAGCACCACGGCCCCGATGAGGAATTGCCGCACGCGTTGCGGGATTTGCCCGGAGATCGCGCTGTCCATCAGCGTCGCGGTGACATACCCGGCGACGAACGCAACGGTCGCGATCAGCCACCATGCGACCGCGGCGCCGGCGGGGATCATCGGGCCCGGCCGCCACAGTCCGCCCAGGTCGAGGCCGAATCGCGCGCCCAGCATATGCGTCGCGAGTGCGAGCAGCACGCCGGACAGCATGGCACCGGCGAGGATCAGGTGTCGCGGAAAATAGGCGGGTTTTACCATCGGATTCTGCGCATCGTAGCGATGCGCATGTTTGTAGGATAGGGTGAGGCAGGCGCGCAAGCCGCGCAAAGCTCTTGCACCATCCGGCGGCGTCATTTGACCGATCCAACAGCAAGCGAAGCGAACCTGAGTTACGCGTTCAAGGCTTCGCTGATTCATTCGGCGTACCGGTTCGAGCTCGGCAGCGACGGACTTTCATGGCAGATCGGCAGCCGGTCGGGGACCTGGCCGCTGGCATCGATCAGAACCGTCCGGCTGTCGTATCGTCCGGTGTCGATGCAGGCGCGGCGCTTTCGGGCGGACATCCAGAACGATCGCGGCCAGCAAATCTCGCTCCTTTCGACGACCTGGCAGACGGTGGCGCTGATGCAGCCGCAGGATAACGACTACCGCGCCTTCAGTCTCGCTTTGCACAGCCGTCTGCATGCGATCGGCAGCACGGCCGAATTCGTCGCCGGGCTGAAACCGTGGCTTTATCGGACTTCTATCTCGGTGCTGGCGCTCGTCGGCTGTGCGATTATCGGAATGTTCGTGCGTGCGTTGTGGACGGGATTGTGGGCCGGAGCGCTGTTCGTTGTCGCTTTCGCGGCGCTGCTCGTCTGGCAGATCGGCGGCTTCATTCGCCGCAACCGTCCGCGCCGCTACACGGCGGACAACCTGCCAGGCGATCTCGTGCCGTGATGCGTTAGTGCCTGACTACAAGCACCGAGCAGGTGGCGTAGCGCACGACATGGCCTGCGTTGGAGCCAAGGAAGTACGTCTTCATGGCGGGCCGGTGCGAGGTCATCACGATCAGGTCGGCGCCGATCTCGGCGGCCTCTTCGAGAATCTCGTGATAAATGCAGCCCTGGCGAACCACGCTGGAAATCCGCTTTGACTCGATGCCCGACTCGAGGGCGACGATCGCGAGCGCTTCCTCCGAAGACTGGCGCTGCTGGGTATCGAAATCGGCCGGAACATATTCGGCGAGCATCACCGGCGTCATCGGCAGTACGTTCAGAAGCTTAACCACCCCGTCGTACGTCTTCGCCAGCGTTGCCGCAGTATCGATCGCAGGCTTTGCGAGGTCGGTGTCGGCGAGATCGATCGGGACCAGAATGGACTTGAACATGGATGCCTCCCAAGCCGTGAGCGGGCGATCGCTGATGGTCGTTCTGTACTGCGGTCGTCAGCCATGGTTGCACGACCAGACCGAAATCGCCAAGATCAGAGGCGCTCCGGTGTCTCCCGCAGCAGTCTCGGGCTGATGAAGCGGACCAGCTGGCCGCCACGGAACGCAACATCGTCCCATGCTTTCGCATCGAAATCGATGATCACGACGCCGCTGGTCGGCAGATTGTCTTCGAGTTCGCTCAAGCCTTGTTTGTCGCCGCCCGCCGCGAGCGTGAGCGCGATTTCATGCAGCCCCGGATTGTGCGCCACGATCATCAGCCGTTTGGTCTTGCGGCCTGCGAAGCCGTGAATGATCTGGAGGATGTCGGAAGGCGCTGAATGATAGAGGTCGTCGACGATCTCGACGGCGGCGTCCGGCAGGGAGGCGGACATCTCATCCCATGTCTGACGCGCCCGCACCGCACTTGAGACGAGAACCTGATCGGGTGCGTTGTGTTTGGCGAGCCATTCGCCGATGTCGCGTGCATCGTTATGGCCGCGCTCGTCCAGCCGGCGGTCATGGTCTTTACCGCTCGGGCTGTCGCGTTCGGTTTTGGCGTGCCGCAACAGGATCAGGCGAAGCATCGGATCAATCTCACCGTGGCGGCGCGGGCCGGGTTTCTGGAACGTGGTCGCAAGTATTGCCGGATTCGTTTCAATGAAGCATTCCGAAGATGGGTCAACGGCAAGTCAAGCCGGTGACAACCGCCGCCGCGATCCGTATGAACAAGATCATGACAGACGCTTCGCAACAAGCTGCCGCGACGCCGCAATCGGAGCCGGACGACACGATCGCGATCGCGATCCGATCGCGGCTGACGTTCAATCTGGACGTCGATGTGGTCGTGGTGGGGGCGGGCTTGCCGGCCTCACGGTGGCGCGTGAAACCGCGAAGATGGGCGCAACGGTCGCGCTGCTCGAGGCGCGGCACATCGGCTGGAACGCCTCCGGACACCACCTCGGCGGCGTGATGCCGGGTTTCGGCACGTCGATCGCGGACCTGATCGCACGCGTCGGCATCGAGGATTCGCGCGAACTCTGGAATCTCTCGAAGGAGGGAGCCGACTACGTTCGCGCGGCATCGCAAGAGAATCTGATCCCCGGCATTACGTTGCGTGAAGGCGCGCTCGAGGTGTCCAACGTCGACTCCGGCGATCAGCTGGTCGGGCGGCTGCAAATGCTCAACGAGGATTTTCAGACCGAGGCCGAGGGGTGGCAGGCCGAGCGCGTCCGCGAGGAACTCGGCACGCAGCGTTACTTTCACGGTATCTACTATCCTTCCGCGTTCCAGATAGATCCGCGCAAATATGCTCGCGGGCTTGCCGATCTCGCCAGGCGCGAGGGCGTGCGCATTTTCGAGGACACACCGGTCATCAGCATCGATCCGTCGGGCATCCGAAAGCGGGTGATGACACCGTCCGCGCGCTTGCGCGCGTCGCACATCGTGCTTGCCGGAAACGTTCATCTCGGCACGCCATTGCCGAGGCTGACGGAAACGCTTGTGCCGGTCTGGCGTCACGCCGCGGTCACCGAGCCGCTCGGATCGCGTCTGCTCGAGGCATTGCAATTCCGCGGCATGGTCAGCGACACCGACGGCATCGATCAGTTTCGCGTGTTCGACGGCGACCGTCTGATGTGGTCCAGTCCGGAAACGACCTGGAATGCAAAGCCCACACGGTTGGCGGCTACGATCCAGCGCCGCATCGCGACGGTGCTGCCGAAGCTCGGCAAGGTCGGCATCGCCGATGTCTGGAGCGGTGTCTTCGGACAGACCGTTCATGGCATGCCCCAGGTCGGCGAGTTGCGTCCGGGCCTGTGGGTGGCGAGTGGTTTTGGCCGCCAGGGTCTCAACACGACGGCCATGGGCGGGCTTGTGGTCGCCCGAGGCATGCTGTGGGGCGATGACCGCTGGAAGCTGTTCTCGCCCTTCGAGCTGGTCTGGGCCGGCGGCACTGGCGGCCGTGTGGTGGCGCAAGCGATTCTGTCCTGGTCGCGCGCGACTGCTAGTGCCGCAGGAGCGCTGGCGCGTTACCGCGAGCGGGCTCGTATGAGGGAGCGGCAGCGCGAAATACGCCTCGCCAGCGCCAATCGTCAGGTGCGCGCCCAGGCCGCGCAACGCCGGCCGCCTAGCGCGGGGCCCGTGCGAAAGCCGTCAGCACCAGGGCCGGCGCAGCCTGCCGCGTCCCGTGACGGGGCCGATACCGGCCCTGCGTGAGTGCGGAACCTCGCAGGAAAGTGAGGCTGTTCGGGCTGATGCAGGTGTAACTATCGGGCGGGGTTTGCGTAACTCACTCGACCGGACCCATGGTCCGACGCTCGCGCCTCGCAAGGAGCCTCTGATGATCGATCGTCGCATTCTGCTGTCGTCCGTTGCTGTGCTCGGAGGCTTGATGGCGTTCCGGTGGTTGCGTGGGTCCGATGCCAATGCCGCCGGGGACAAGAAATTCGAAGTCGAAAAGACTCCGGACGAGTGGCGCAAGCAGCTGTCGCCGGCCGCCTACAATGTGCTGCGCGAGCATGGCACCGAGCGGCCGTTCACGAGCCCCCTCGACAAGGAGAAGCGTAAGGGCACGTTTGCCTGCGCGGGCTGCGACCTGCCGCTGTTCTCCTCCGACACCAAGTTCGATAGCGGCACCGGCTGGCCGAGTTTCTACCAGACGCTGCCGAACGCCATCGGCACCACGGTCGATCGCAGCTTCATGATGGTGCGGACGGAAGTGCATTGCCGCCGCTGCGGCGGTCATCTCGGTCATGTCTTCGAGGACGGGCCGAAACCGACCGGCCTGCGCTACTGCATGAATGGTCTATCGCTCGCCTTCAAGCCGTCGGAAGCCTCGCCCTCCTGACGGGCCCATGAATGGCCGGAACGCCCCGGCCAGACAGGCAAGAATTGCCCCGCTAGGCAAATGCGCCCCGGTCATTCGGCCGGGGCATTTCATTTATCATATTGATTTGTCTTCATTTTCACCTTTGGCACGGTGCTTGCGAATCTCAAGGCCGATCGCGGCTTGGATTTGATGGACCGGTGGCCGCCCGGGACGAAGTTGGAGACGATGTTATGGGTATCTTCGGCGCTCTCACCACATCCGTTGCGGGTCTGCGGGCGGGATCCTACGCTCTCGAAAACATTTCCGGCAACATCGCCAACTCCCAGACGACTGCGTTCAAGCGCATCGACACCAGCTTCCTCGACCTGATCCCGCAGACCGGTACGAACCAGCAGCTCGCCGGCAGCGTGAGAGCGGGATCGCGCAGCACCAACACGATTCAGGGCTCGGTCGAAGCCTCCGCGGTCGCGACCCACATGGCGATCAATGGCGACGGCTTCTTCGTCGTGCAGAAGCCGGGCAACTTCTCCGACAACACGCCGGTGTTCACCGGCGTCGACTACTACACCCGCCGCGGCGACTTCTCGCTCGACAAGAACGGCTTCCTCGTCAACGGCGCCGGCTACTTCCTCGAGGGCATTCCGATCGACCGCACCACCGGCAACCCGGTCGGCAGTTCGGCGCTCGTGCTTCAGTTCCAGAACGACTTCCTTCCGTCGCAGCTGACCACCCAGATTCAGTATCGCGCCAACCTCGCGAGCTATCCGCTGACGCAGAAAGCTGACCGCGCAATCCCCGGCACCGAATTGCTGAGCGCGTCAAGCTACACGCCGGGCCACAACCCGCGCGTGATCGGCACGCCGCCGCCGCCGTTCACCGATGCAACGTCCGCTGGAACCGCGCAGAACAGCAAGCTCGGTACGCCGAGCACCGGCGCGACGACACTGAGCGGTGCGGCTGCGACCAACTCGATCGGCACCAACTTCGTGGCCACAGACACGATTACCGTCAACGGCATTCCGATCACGTTTGTTGCGGCAGGCGCCGTCGGCAACCAGCTCAATGTCACCGACGACATCACGGCGCTGCTCGCCAAGATCGATTCGCTTACTGGCGCGGCGACGCCGTCCACTATCACCGGCGGTGCGATTACGCTGCACACTGGTACAGCAAGCGATCTGACGATCTCCAGTTCGAACGCGGCCGCGCTCGGTTCGCTCGGTCTTGCCAACCCGACCACGCAGGCCCGCGGCGGCGGCGGCACCGTCGGTGCAGGTATCGTGATTGGCGACGACGACTCCGTCTTCCAGTCGGAATCGATCAGCGGCGGCGCCATCACCGCGTTCGACGCCAACGGCGCGCCGGTGAACGTGCAGTTCCGCTGGGCGAAGGTCGACAACGCCTCGCTCGGTGCAGGTCACGCCGACACCTGGAACCTGTTCTATCAGGTCAACCCCAACGCAACCGGCACGCAGACGGCCTGGCAGAACGCCGGCACCAACTTCACATTCGCCCCCGGCGGCCAGCTCAATCCGCCGATCGGCTCGGTTACGCTCAGCAGTTTGACGGTTGCCGGCGTTTCTCTCGGCGACATCAATCTGTCGTTCGGCAAGGGCGGCCTGACGCAGTTCGCCGACACCAACGGCAACGTGCAGGTCAACCAGCTGCAGCAGGACGGTTTCGCGGCGGGTCAGCTGCAGTCGGTTTCGATCAGCAATCAGGGCCGCGTGGTCGGCAGCTACTCGAACGGCCGCAACATCGATCTTGCGCAGGTGGCGCTCGCGACCTTCAACGGTCCGAACTTCCTCAAGCGCATTGACGGTGGCGCGTTCGAAGTGACGAACGAGTCGGGTCAGGCGCTGTTCGGCAAGGCCGGCACCATCTCCGGATCGGCGCTTGAAGGTTCGAACACCGACATCGCCGACGAGTTCACCAAACTCATCGTGACGCAGCAGGCGTACTCGGCCAACACCAAGGTCATCACCACGGCGAACACGATGGTGCAGGACCTCCTGAACGTCCTGAGGTAAGTGCTGGCCATTCGCTTAAGCAACTAGAGATCGGCAGTCAGTTATGAGTCTCAACGCCGCCGTCGCCAATACGCTGTCCGGGCTGCGCGCCAGCCAGCTCGGCATCTCGCTGATCTCGGGGAACGTCGCCAACGCCGAGACGGCGGGTTACGTTCGCAAGTCGCTGAACCAGGTCGCGATCCAGTCGTCGACGTTCGGCGCGAGCGCGTACATCGTCGGCGTCAATCGCGAACTCAACTCGTTCCTCCAGTCGCAGCTGCGTACCGAGACATCCGGCGCCGCGTACGCGGGCCTGCGCACCGGCTTCCTCAGTCAGCTGCAAGGCATCTACGGCGATCCGGGATCGGCAGGTACGCTGGAGTATGGCTTTGCCGCGCTGGCATCTGCCGCGCAGGCGCTATCGACAAGCGCCGACAGCCAATCCGCGCGCATCACGCTGGTAACCGCAGCGCAGGCTTTTGCGCAGCAGCTCAATTCGACGACGCAGGGTATTCAGGCGCTGCGCGGCGCAGCCGAGAACGGCATCACCGACGCCGTAAACGTTGCCAACAACGCGTTGCAGCAGATTGCCAAGATCAACAATCAGCTTCGGAGCAATCCGTCCGGCGGCACGTCCACGGACTCCGCGACGTCGACGTTGCTCGATCAGCGCGATCTGTACATCACGCAACTGTCGCAGGTGATGGACATCCGCGTGCTTCCGGCGGAAGGCAACAAGGTGTCGGTGTTCACCGGCTCCGGTGTGCAACTCGTCGGCAACGAAGCCGTGAAGCTGTCATTCAACGGCCAGGGCACGGTCAACGCCAACTCCGTGTGGGATCGCGATCCGGCGAAGAGCACGCTTGGCACGATTAGCATCAACTACGACAACGGCAGCAGCATCGATCTGATTTCGGCCAAGGCGATCCGCTCGGGTTCGATCGCGGCCTATCTCGAACTGCGCGACGTCACGCTGGTGCAAGCGCAGGCGCAGCTCGATCAGGTCGCATCGCAGCTCGCAAGCGGGCTGTCGGATCGCACCACGAATGGCACGGCGGCGCCGGCAGGTGCTCTGCCGCAAACCGGCTTCGATGTCGATCTTGCCGGCCTGCAATCCGGCAACACTGTTCAATTCACCTATACCAATGCGATCACCGGCGCGCAGCACAAGGTCTCGGTTGTGCGCGTCGACGATTCGAGCGTTCTGCCGTTGTCGAACCTCGCGACGGCCGATCCGAACGACGAAGTGATCGGGATCAATTTCTCCGGCGGTATTGCTTCGGTCGTCGCGCAGCTGAACAGCGCGTTCGGCAGCGCGAACGTCCAGTTCTCGAATCCGTCGGGTTCGGTGCTGCGTATCCTCGACGATGGCGCGGCCGGCTTCTCCGACGTCAATGCGGCGTCGGTGACGGTGACACAAACGTCACTGATCAATGGTGGTCTTGAACTGCCGCTCTTTACCGACAACAATCTGCCGTACACCGGAGCGTTCACGCCGCAGGGCGCTCAGGTCAATGGCCTTGCAGGCCGCATCGGCGTCAGCAACGCGCTGATCTCCGATCCGTCCCGTCTTGTCGTCTACAGCACGTCGCCGCCGACGGCCGCGGGTGATACGTCGCGCAGCGACTTCATTCTCAACAAGCTCACGAATGCGTCTTATACATACTCGGCCGGCAAGACCGGCATCGGCAGCACCGCCGCGCCGTTCAAGGGAACGCTGGTCAGCTACATTCAGCAGTTCACTGCGGCGCAGGGCGCGGCGGCCGAGGCGGCTGCGCAGCTCTCCGCCGGCCAGGATGTGGTGCTGAATACCTTGCAGAAGAAACTCGACGACGAGTCCGGCGTGAACATCGACGAAGAGATGGCGCATCTGCTGACCTTGCAGAATGCATACGCGGCGAACGCGCGGGTCCTGTCGACGATCAAGGATATCTACGCGGTTCTGCTGCAGGCGGTATGAGGTAGGTTATGGCGATCGATGGCGTTAGCGGCCGTACATCCTTTCTGGGCAGCAGCCTTGTCGGCTTGCGGCAGCAACTCGAAGGTTTGTCGCTGCAGCTTTCGAGCGGCAAGGTCGGTACGACCTACGCGAGTCAGGGATTCAATCGGGGCCTCGGCGTCGCGTTTCGTTCGCAGCTCGACAGCATCGAGGCGTTCAAGAACACGGCGACGAACGTCACGACGCGCATCGAGGTTGCCAACCTGTCGCTGGAAAGGCTCGCCAAGATTCAGACGACGGTGAAGGCCGCCGCGGTCAGCGCAACCACCAATCTCGACAACAACGGTCAGACGCCGGCGCAGAAGTCGGCCAACCTGTCGCTGATCGATCTGGTCGAGGTACTGAACGTTCGTGCAGGCGATCGGTATCTTTTCTCCGGGCGCGCAACCGATACGCCGCCGGTGGTGCCGGTCGATGCGTTGCTCAATGGCGTCGGCGCTCAGGCCGGCCTCAAGCAGCTCATCAACGAGCGCCGGCAAGCCGACGTCGGTGCGGGTACTGGCCGCCTCGCGGTCACGGCGCCGACCGTAACGTCGGTATCGGTCGCCGAGGAAACGCCCGCGACGGTCTTCGGCCTGAAGCTGTCGGCGATCAATTCGACGCTGACGGGCGCGACAGTGACGGGTCCAGCCGGCGCGCCACCTGCGATATCGATCGATCTCGGCGCGACCAATCCCAACGACGGCGACAAGGTGAAGTTCACCTTCACGCTGCCGGACGGCACCTTCGAGAACGTCGAGCTGACCGCATCGACTGCTACACCGCTGCCGGCGAACAGCTTTGCGATCGGCGCGACGTCGGATATCACCGCTGCAAACCTCAATGCGGCGCTGACCACATCGATCACCTCGCTGTCCAATGGCGCGCTGGTCGCAGCTTCCGCGGTCAAAGCCGGCGACGAGTTCTTCAATTCGACGCCGCCCATGCGCGTGCAGGGCCCGGGCTTTGCGACGGCAACTGCGCTTGTCGCCGGCACGCCCGCAGACACTGTGACATGGTATCAGGGCGAAACCGGCACCGATCCCGCGCGCGGGACGGCGATCGGCCGCGTCGATCAGTCCGTCACCGTTCAATATGGCGCACGCGCCAAC
>JBEIPX010000270.1:0-4816 GCA_040376815.1 Bradyrhizobiaceae bacterium | reverse complement strand
CGTTTCGCAAACCCCCACCCGGCGCTCCATTCGCTAACGCTCACTCGCGCCACCCTCCCCACACTTCGTGGGGGAGGGAATTCCGCGGGCTCTTTGCTCTAAATCAGATCACCAGGACCTTCGCGCCGACATTGACGCGGCCATAGAGGTCGATCACGTCCTCGTTGCGCATGCGGATGCAGCCCGACGACACGGCGGTGCCGATCGTCCACGGCTCGTTCGAACCGTGAATGCGGTAGAGCGACGAGCCGAGATACATGGCGCGCGCGCCGAGCGGATTATCCGGACCGCCTTCCATGTGACGCGGCAGATCGGGACGGCGCTTCAGCATTTCCGGCGGCGGCGTCCAGGCCGGCCATTCCTTCTTCGCCGAAACCGTCTTCACGCCAGCCCAGGTAAAGCCGGGGCGGCCGACGCCGATGCCGTAACGGAGCGCGCGGCCGTTGCCCTGCACGAGATAGAGAAAGCGGTTCGGCGTATCGATGACGATGGTGCCGGCAGCGTGGCCGCCGTTGTACTCGACCACCTGCTTGTTGAACTTCGGATCGACCGCGGGCTGCGCCGGATCGATCGCGGCCTCGCGCCGGTAGACCGGCTCGCTCTCCATATGCGGCAAGATCTGCTGCTGGCGGAGTTCGTAGCGCGGCTCGTACTGCTGTTGGTAGCCTTGCTGCTGCTGATAGCGCTGCTGCGGCTGCTGCTCATAAGACGGCGCCTGATAGGGCTGGCCGCCGTTGAACAGCACCTCGAGCAGACCGCCGCCGTGGCGGCGCTCGGCATAGGCGACGCGGATCGGTACCGGCGGCTGATCGGCCTGAATCACCCGCGGATCGGCGGGCGCGACTTGCGCGCTGGCGGAATGAAGATCGATCGCGAAGATGGATGCGCTGGCGAGCAACGCAAGCGAAGCGGTTTTGAACATCGACGTACTCTGCACTGTTTCGTCGGACGCGGAATGTCGTCACGCGGACGATTTAAGGTTCGAAACGCATCGGTTTGGTAAACGGAATCGCGTTTCCGATTCACCACGTCGTCAGTTGACCGCCTTTCCTGCGAGTAGCGTTTATTTTCGGTGAAGACGAAGGCGTCATGGTTAACGCGGAGTTTGCGCCCGCACCGCCTTTTTTTACCGAAGGTCCGTGCGTGAAACTTCGCGTTAAAACACGGTGTTCTAAAAACATAGGCGTAAAGGGTTGGGGGAGAGAATGCCTGTTCAACGCAAGCGCTTTCGCGTCGAGGAAGTCAGCAATGGCGCACCGGTGATCGAAGAATTCGAGCACAGCGGCGAGCCGATGCCGCAGCATAGCGAGATCATGAGCGAACTGCGGGCGATCCGCGCTCAGATGGGCGGCACGCAGCGCACGGCGGCGATTGCGCCGGCGTCCGGTGACGCTGCAGTGATGTCGCAGGAAGTTTCCGAGATGCAGGCGACGCTGGAAACCTACCGCGCGCAGATCGAACAGTGCGAAAAGCTGAAGATCGAACTCGATTTGATCTATGAAGCCATCAACCGCACCAAGCAGGAAATCGCCGTTCTGCACGGCAAGAGCTTCAACGGCGCCGAAATGGCGAAGGTCACCGGCGAGCTCGGCGCGGTCGTCGGCGGTACCGAGCAGGCGACCCAGCAGATTCTCGAAGCGGCGGAAGCGATCGACCAGGCCGCATCTGCGCTGACCAAGGTCACGCCGGATCAGCAGGCCCGCCTCAGCGAGGACATCCTCGAGAAGGTCGTGTCGATCTTCGAGGCCTGCAACTTCCAGGACCTCACTGGCCAGCGCATCAGCAAGGTGATGAACACGATGAAGTTCATCGAGCATCACATCAACGTCATGATGGACATCTGGGGCGGCGTCGACGCCATCAAGGCGGTGTCGCCGGGCGTCGTCGATGACCGCGTCGGCGACGCGCGCCTGCTCAACGGCCCGAAGCTCGACGGCGACGACGGTCACGCCTCGCAGGACGACATCGACGCGATGTTCGGCTGAGCCGATCTTCAAGCGACCATCTGGAAAGCCGGGGCCCTACCCCGGCTTTTTTATTGCCGCGAAGCAGGCGAGCGACAGCACGATGACCACCGTCGTGATCGTCAGAGCGATGCGGTCCGACGTCTGCTCGATGACATAGGCAAGGACGAACGGCGCCATCGCCTGCAACACCTGTGCGGGCCGTGCGATACGGCCGAGCACCCGGCCGTAGCCAAGCGGGCCGTACATCGCCAGCGGCAGCGCACCCCGGGCAATGGTCATCGCACCATTGGAGGCTCCGAACACCACCGCAAACACGGCGGCGACCGGCGGCGAGACGCCCGCCGCAAGCAGCGCGACGAATGCTACCCCCATCACAGCCATCGACATGCGCGCGATCGTCAGCGGATGCAGACGGCTCCCCGTAACGAAATCGGCCAAACGCGAGAGCACCTGCGCGGGCCCGAACAGCGCGCCGATGGCGACGGCAACCGCCGCACTCACGCCGCCGCGCTGGAGGATCGGCAACAGATGCGTCGACATGCCGGACAGCACGAAGGCGTGCCCGGCGAATCCCGCCGCCATCAGGATGAAGAGGCGGCCGTGCGGCTTGGCGAACGCGCTGGGCTCATGCGCCCCGGTGGCCGAAGCCGGTGTCGCGACGTGGGCGATCTGCGCGGCGCGCGGCAGCAGAAACGCATGCAGCGGCGCCGCGATCAGCGCCATCGCCGCGGCAAAGCATAGTACGCGCCGTGCCAGCCGAACGCCTCGATCAGGAACAGCGTTGCCGGCCAGGCAACCGTCGAGGCCAGGCCACCCGCGAATGTCACGATCGTGATCGGGCGGCGCGCGGCCGACCCGTAAACGCGCGTCAATGTCGCGAAGGCGGGATCGTAGAGCGTCGACGACATCGAGGCTCCGATCAGGAGCCACGCCAGCAGATACACGGCGAAGTTCGGCGCGAGCGGGATCAGCAGGAGACCGCAGGCGCCGGCGAGCGAACCAATCGCCATCACGCGCCGCCCGCCGCTGCGATCGATCTCGCCGGAAGCTAAGGGGGCAAAGAAGCCGGCACTCACAAGCGCCAGCGAGAAGCCGGAGATCGATTGCGCAATCGACCAGCCGCGCTCGGCGGCGATGTAGGACATCGTCAACGCCGGCGGATAGAACAGAAAGCCCCATCCGATGATCTGGGTGATGCAGAGAACGACGATGGCGCGAACGGCCGAAGGTTGGGCTTCGGCGGCTGTCATAGGCTGGTTGGTGCCATTCAGGCTTATCCGTGTTCAGTCCATCGGACTGAACACGCACCGCGCCATCGAGGCAACCGCAGTTGGAGCAGTGATCCGCTGAAATCAGGCGCGCGGGGCGCAGCGCACGTAGACCATATTGCCGTATCTGACGGCCGCGTCCTTTTCGACGAAGCGCGTCACCAGCACGCGGCCATCGAACGAGACGATCTCGCGATCCTTCTCGCCGGGTGTCGGGCCCGCGGGGCCGATGTAGTTCTTGCCGCCCTGGCTACCCTTCAGGCGCAGTTCCTGCGGCGTGGCTTCGTCGGCGAGATGCATGACCACGCCGCCCGAGGTGCCGGCGCCGATCACGTAGGGCTGGCGGCACTGGCCGCGCGCCGCCGCTTCGGTCCGGGCGCGGTCGTTCGGGTTCTGGTAAGAGGCGAGACCCCAGCGGCCGACGATCTCGTCGGCACGGATGCTGGCGGGAAGTTCCGGAGCGGGAGGCGGCTCGACTGCGGCCGACTGGCTCGACCCGCCGCCGAAAGAGAAGTTGCTCATCGAGGTTCCGCAGCCGCCGAGCAGGGCAACCAGCGCCAAGCCCGCACTGAGGCGGAAAACGGTGCGCACATTCGATGAACTCAACATGTTTCTCTTCCCCGGCAAAAAACTTGCACCGCGCCTTCAGCCCTGACAAGCGCGAATATGTACCGCCATATGTCCGCGACACGATCCGGCGAGCATCTCGATCCAGTTACGCCGCGCCGCAAGACATGGTTTCCAAACCATCCCATATTGGCCTCACCAAGGCCTTAAGGAGATTAAGCCTCAGGACGCGGTTTGCTTGACAGGCAATGCGCCAAGCCATATCTCCGGGCACAATTAGCACTCTGAGGGCGCGATTGCTAAGGCGACCAACGGTCGCTGCTTTGTCCCGCGCCCTGATACCAACCAAGCCAAGTCACGAGGATCCCCATGGCCAAAGCGAAATTCCGCCCGCTGCACGACCGCGTCGTCGTCAAGCGCATCGAAGCCGACGAGAAGACCAAGGGTGGCATCATCATCCCGGATACCGCCCAGGAGAAGCCGTCCCAGGGCAAGATCGTCGCCGTCGGCCCCGGCGGGCGCGATGAAGCCGGCAAGCTCGTGCCGCTCGACGTCAAGGCGGGCGACACCGTTCTGTTCGGCAAGTGGTCGGGCACCGAAGTGAAGCTCGACGGCGAGGACCTCCTCATCATGAAGGAGTCCGACATCATGGGTGTGCTGAGCTAAGCGCACCTCTCTTGTCCTCACCCTGAGGACGCAGCGGAGCTGCCGTCTCGACGGGCGAGGACAGGCCCTCAATTTTTCAATCTCATCCTTCGAGACGCGGCTGCGCCGCTCCTCAGGATGAGAGTCGATCACTTATCAGGAGTAATTCAACATGGCAGCCAAGGACGTTAAATTCTCGGGCGATGCGCGCGATCGTATGCTGCGCGGCGTCGACACCCTCGCCAACGCGGTGAAGGTCACCCTCGGTCCCAAGGGCCGCAACGTCGTGATCGAAAAGAGCTTCGGCGCTCCCCGCATCACCAAGGACGGCGTCACCGTCGCCAAGGAAATCGAGCTTGAAGACAAGTT
>JBEIPX010000494.1:0-2507 GCA_040376815.1 Bradyrhizobiaceae bacterium | reverse complement strand
CTTCGTCATTGCAGGCGCAATGGCGAAGCTCGATGTGAAGGATACGAAGCCCTGCAAGTGAAGAATTAACGTCATCCTGAGGTGTGAGCTGCGTTACGCGGCGAGCCTCGAAGGATGCAGGAACGCGCTTTCATCCTTCGAGGCTCGCTCCGCTCGCGCCTCAGGATGGCGCGATTATTCCTTCCCCGGCCCGTCGTATGAAATCCCCTTGATGATCGCTTCCTTGCCGAACTTCTTGCGCAAACCGTCCATGGCGCGCTCGGCGTGAGCGGTGCGGCGATCGATCAGATCCGTCTCGTCGGCTTCCGACGCGGGCTTCAATGCGCTGACGCCCACGCCGATCAAGCGAAACGCCGTGCCGTCGATCTCGGCTGCGAGCATGTCGCGGCTCGCCGCGAAAATACGTGCCGCAAGCTGCGTCGGCATCGAGATCGAGCGCGAGCGGGTACGCTGACGGAAGTCGGCTGTTTTCAGCTTCAGCGTGATCGTCGTGCCAGCGTGTTCACCGGCCTTCATGCGCG
The DNA here is from genome assembly GCA_040376815.1 of Bradyrhizobiaceae bacterium. GTDB lineage: Bacteria > Pseudomonadota > Alphaproteobacteria > Rhizobiales > Xanthobacteraceae > SG-bin9. Next base: position 1,986 of record JBEIPX010000494.1, on the reverse strand, counting down.
CCGATACTTTCTCGCACAATCGCCAGAGCTTCTTCTCCAGCGCCGCGAAGTCGCGAATGTCGGTTTCGAACGTGGTTTCGCTGGAAATGGTCTTGGCGCCACGATCCGGCTCGACGCGCCGATGATCGATGCCGCGCGCGAGCCGCCAGAGCCTGCGGCCTTCGTCGCCGAACTGCTTCATCAGCCCGGTTTCGTCGGCACGTTGCAAGTCGGCGATGATGCGGAAACCGCGCGATGACAGGCGTTCCTGGGTCGCCGGGCCGACGCCGTAGATGAAGCTCACGGGCCGCTCCGCGAGCATCTGCACGGCTTGCTCCTGGTCGAGCGCTGCAAAGCCGCGCGGCTTGTCGAGATCGGATGCGATCTTGGCGAGGAACTTGTTCGGCGCGAGGCCGACCGAGACGGTGATGCCGATGCCTTCTTCCACCTCGCGGGCGAAGCGCGCCAGCACTTTCGCCGGGATCATGCCGTGCAGCAGTTCGGTGCCGGACAGATCGAGAAACGCTTCGTCGATCGATAGCGGTTCGACCAGCGGCGTCAACGCCCGCATAGCTTGGCGCACCTCGCGCCCGACGCGGACGTACTTCGCCATGTCGGGCTTCACCACCACCGCATGCGGACACAGCGCCAACGCCTTGAACATCGGCATGGCCGAGCGCACACCGTAAGTGCGTGAGATGTAGCACGCCGCCGAAACGACGCCGCGCTTGCCGCCGCCAATGACGACCGGTTTGTCGGCGATATCCGGATTGTCCCGCTTCTCGACGGTGGCGTAGAACGCGTCACAGTCAATGTGCGCCAGCGAGAGGCTTTTCAGCGCGCGGTGGCGCAGCAGGCGCGGCGAGCCGCACTCCGTGCAGCGCGGAGCCAGGCGGCGGATGTCATGCAGGCAATCGCGGCAGAAACCCGGGACCGGGCCAGAATCCGGAGCAGGGCTGTCCCGGCGCTCGGCAGTCACGGCACGTCCCGCTCCCAGTGCGGCTCGCTCAGCGCCTCGCGCGCGGCGGAAATGGTTCGCGGTTCGAGTCCGGCCGAGGCAGCGAACGCTGTCACGGTGGCTTCATCGCGCAGCACGAAATCGAGTACGCCGGCAAGGAATTGCGGATCGGACGCGCTGGCGCGCAACGTCTCAGGGCCGATACCGGTTTCGGCCAGAAACCGGCCCAGCAGCGCCATATCGCCTGCGACGAAAGAAAGCGCCTGAATCGCCACGATTTCAGCAACTTGACGAGGGTCGGTAGAAGCCTTTCTCATCGACAGTGTTTGCCTTTCCGTAACCTATCATCTCTATTTTGAATCATCAGGCCCAAGTCTGATTGAACCAAGTCTAAATGAATTGCTTGGCCGATACTTGAGGCATTTTGCGGAGATTTGGGAGGACGGATGGCAAAGACCGTCCTGATCGTGGAGGACAACGAGCTCAACATGAAGCTCTTTCGCGATCTGCTTGAGGCTCATGGCTATCAGACCGCCGCCGCCCGCAACGGCATGGAGGCGCTGACGCTCGCGCGTAAGCATCGCCCCGATCTCATTCTAATGGATATCCAGTTGCCGGAGGTCTCCGGCCTCGAAGTCACCCGCTGGATTAAGGACGATCCGGTGCTCTACGCGACGCCTGTCGTCGCCGTGACCGCCTTCGCGATGAAGGGGGACGAAGAGCGAATCCGCGAGGGCGGATGCGAAGCCTACCTGTCAAAGCCGATCTCGGTCAGCAAATTCATTGAAACCGTCCGACGCTTCATCGGATGAGGAGAGTAAAATGTCCGCCCGCGTTCTCGTCGTCGATGACATTCCCGCCAACGTCAAGCTGCTTGAAGCGCGGCTTTCTGCCGAGTACTTCGACGTCGTAACGGCGAATTGCGGCACGCAGGCGCTCGAGATCGCCGAGAAGGCGGAATGCGACATCATCCTGCTCGACGTGATGATGCCCGACATGGACGGATTCGAGGTCTGCCGCCGGCTGAAGGCCAACCCGAAGACCCATTT
>JBEIPX010000054.1:0-10925 GCA_040376815.1 Bradyrhizobiaceae bacterium | reverse complement strand
CCGACGGCGTGCCGCCGCTCGGCATGCAGCAGGGCGTCAAGCTGCTGAACCCCGGCCCGCTTTATCACAACGCGCCGTTCATCGTGTCGCATCATGCGCTGTTCAACGGCGGCAGCGTCACCGGCCTCGTGAAGTTCGACGCGGAGGAAACGCTGCGGCTGATCGCAGCGAAGAAACTCGAATGGGTGAACTTCGTGCCGACGATGATGCATCGCATCTGGTCGCTGCCGGACGATGTCCGCAACAAGTACGACGTTTCGAGCCTGAAGATCGTCTTCCACATGGCTGCGCCGATGCCGCCGTGGCTAAAGGAGAAGTGGATCGAATGGATCGGTCCGGAGAAGGTCTACGAACTCTACGGCGGCACCGAACGACAAGGCCGAACGGTCATTTCGGGCACCGAGTGGCTGACGCATCGCGGCTCGGTCGGCAAGATCGACGATGCCTGCGGCCTGCGGATCATCGGTGAGGATGGTAACGACGTGCCGCCCGGCGAGACCGGCGAGATCTATTTCCTGCCGAAGGACGGCCCCGGCGTGACCTATCACTACATCGGCGCCGAGGCGAAACGGCGCCCGGATGGCTGGGAGTCGCTCGGCGACATTGGACGGCTCGACGAGGAAGGCTACCTCTATCTCGGCGACCGGCTTGCCGACATGGTGTTACGCGGCGGCGCCAACATCTATCCGGCGGAAGTCGAAGCCGCCGTTATCGCGCATCCGCAAATCAAATCGTGCACGGTCGTCGGCCTGCCCGATCCCGAACTCGGGCAGCGTGTTCATGCGATCGTCGAACTGGCCGATAACGCCGACGCGCAAACGGTCGTCGACGGCATGGCCGGTTTCCTCGGGGATCTGCTGTCGAAGTACAAGCACCCGGAGAGCTATGAGATCGTCAGCGAGAACCTGCGCGGCGACGACGGCAAGGTGCGGCGGACGCTGGTGCGCGACGAGCGCGCGGCATGGCTCAAGGACGGCCGCGATTTCCGTATCGTGCCGTCGCGGGCGAAGGCGGCCGCAGACTAACGCCCGCGCAGCGACACATTCCGACATCAGAGTTGACTTTGCATCGCGGCGCGCCGGCGGCATGGTCCGCCCTGCTGGTCGCTGCCGGGGCTGACATTCGAAATGAGTTTACTCGCTTGGCTTGGGCGTCAGGGTGCGCGCGCCATCGCGGCGCTGGTGTTCATCGGATTGCTGCTGCCGCCGGTCGGTGAGGTTCTCAAGCCCTATGTGACCGAGGCCGTCTTCCTGCTGCTTTGCATCTCGTTCCTGCGCGTCGACACATCGGCGCTGCGTGCCTATCTGCGCCGGCCGGGCCTGATCCTGCTGGCGACCGCATGGACTACAATCGCCGTTCCGCTCGTCTATGCCGGTGGCTGCATGGCGGCCGATCTCGATCGCAGTTCGACGGAGCTGTTTCTGGGATTGATGCTGCAAGCAATCGCCTCGCCGATGATGGCGACACCGGCACTCGCCGCGCTGATGGGCCTCGACGCCACGCTGGTGCTGATCGCGCTCGTGACGAGCACGGCACTGGTGCCGCTGACCGCACCGCTGCTGGCCTGGACTTTCCTCGGCGGCACGCTCAGCCTCTCGCCGTCAGCGCTCGGATTGAAGCTCCTTGTGATGCTTGTTGGCGCAGCCGGCGTGGCGCTGGTGATTCGCTGGATCGTCGGTCTTGCCGCGATCGAGAAGCATCGCGATCCGATCAACGGCTTCAACATCCTGATCCTGTTCGTGTTCGTCAGCGCTGTCATGGGCAACGTCGCCGGCGGCTTCCTCGCTGATCCATTGCAGGTCGTTCTGATCACCGCCCTCGCTTTCGTTGTCTTCTTCGCGATGCTCGGCGTCACCGTGCTGATCTTTCATCGTTTCGGACGCGAACGCGCGCTGGCGCTCGGTCTGATGGTGTCCCAGCGCAACATGGGGCTGATGCTCGCCGCAACCGACGGCGTGTTGCCGGGCTTGACCTGGCTCTATTTCGCGCTGGCGCAGTTTCCGATCTATCTCTCACCGCTGATGCTGACGCCACTCGTGCGTCAAACCCGGGCAAGCGAGGGAACCTGACGCGCCGTTGAACGTTGTCATCACCGGTATACCTGGAGGATTTTGGACGATGCGCACGTTTCTCGGAATGATTCTCGGCGCGGCCCTCACCGTCGCGTTCGTGTACGTCTACGATTCAGGCAACACGGCGTCCAACCCCACTGCAAAGACGATCGTCAACTGGGATGTCGCAGCGGCCGATTGGCAGACGCTGAAGGCGCGCACGCGCCAGACCTGGAACAAGCTGACCAACGAAGCCGACAAGCTCGATACACGAACTTAATTCTCCGAACGATAGAGATCGGCAACGCTCTTCCAGATTGCATCCTTGAATTGCGCGACGGGCGGGCTCAGCAGAAACGTCGGCGGCGTATCGCGCCGCTGGCACTTTTCCACCAGCCGCATCACCCACACCTCTCCATCCGTGAAGTAGAGATCGCCGCCGCCGTTGCGACCGCGCAAGGTCGGGCCGATGCCGGTGACCTGATAGCGCGCGGCGATCATGCCCGCACTCTGGAGATTGCGCTCGACCAATGCGCGTTCGAGATCGATGTCGGGCGCGATGTGATGCGTCACCTCGCCGGTGTAGCGGCTCAGCCCCACGCTCCTGTCGAACGTCGCCGCGCCGAGCCAGACCGGCTGCCCCTCGCTGCCCGATGTCAGCACCTCCCACAGCCGCAGATGATTGCGCTGATCGGCGCTGCCCCCGGCGGGTTTCTCGAATGCCAGGTCCTGATGGCGGCCGGCATAGAACAGGTTGCTCACCGGCGCCTTCGGATACGGCCGGTCGAGCACCACGCTTTCGGAAATCTCCAGACTCGATTTGAACGTCACCGGATCGGCAGCCAGCCAGCCCGCCTTGTTCATCGCGCAGAGGATATCGGCGCGCGCTCCGACAAAGGCGATGTTGATCGGATCGCCGGGAATGCCCTGTCCGGTGGTCGTCACCATCGGCAAGCCTTCGAGCTTGCGCTGGTGCTCGTAATGCCGCCACAACGCGGGAAGCGTCAGATAGGCAACCAGCAGATAGCCGCCGACGATGCCGGCGATCCACGCCAGCACGCGCAGCACTCTCGATCTGTGGCGTGTCAGAAATCCCATGCAGCCGGACCATGGTCCGGCCGCGCGTATGATTCAATACGAACGATCAGCCCTTCAGCTTCTTGTTGCATTCACTGTAGTAGCCGCCGCCCTTCTGGATCCACTTCAGGCCGCCGTTGGCGTTGGTCGCCTTGTTGGCTCTGTATTGATCGAGGCAGGTCAGTTGCCGCTGCTTCGATTCCTTTTCCTTGGCGTGCTTCGGCGAGATCGCCGCCGGGAACACGGCAGGCCCCGATGGCTTGGCGTCGTCTTTCTCGCTCTTGGCCAATTTCCGTTTGCTCTTGCTGGCCTTGTCATCCGATTTTGCGTCAGACTTCGCGTCCGATTTGGCGTCTGACTTTGCCTCGGCCTTCGGCTCGGATTTGGCCTGAGCGACCGTCGTTGCGGCCGGCTTTGAGGCTTCTTCGCCCGCTCCGCACTGTTCTTTGCGGAAATCGTTCCACGATCGGTCACCCAGCGTCCCGCCCGCCTTTGCGGCACTGTATTTGGCGCTGCATTCCTGCATGGTCAGCGCCTGCACCGGAGCAGTACCCCAGATTCCAGCGCCCGCCAGCGCAGCCACCGCGACAATCCCCGACAAACTCTTCATGGTCAGATGCTCCCAGACCCGATGAACCCCGGGCATCTTACCGTTTCCGGTAAAAAGGCGAGTACGGCTTCTAGGAATAGACTCAAGCCCCCGGCCGCATTCACCCCGCGCGTCCGCCCCATGCGCCAGCGCATTTGTGAGGCGGGAGCAGATTTGTCATAACGCGGCGTGGCCGCGTTTTCCGTCCCATCGCGCACCGACATCCTGCAAGCCGCCGAGGCCCTCGCCATCGGCGCCGCCGGCGGCCTTCTGTTTGCGTGGGCCAACCTGCCGGGCGGGCTGATTTCCGGATCGATGATCGCGGTTGCCGCGGCGGCGCTGGCGGGGCGGCAGCTGGCGATGCCGCCATGGGCGGTGCAGATCATCCTGATGACGCTCGGCGTCTCGCTCGGCTCGATGGTGTCGCCCGAACTGCTCGCCGGCATGGCGCGATACCCGGCAAGCCTCGCGCTGCTGGCCGCGGCGACATTCATCGCGACCTTCAGCAGCAGCCTCTATTTGCAGCGGGTCCATGGCTGGGATCGAACCTCAGCCTTCCTCGCCGGCACGCCGGGCGCGCTGTCGCAGATCACCATGCTGGCGACCGAGAAAGGCGCGGATGTCGCCGGCATCGCGGTGGTGCAGACCATGCGCGTGATTGCGCTCACTGCCTCGCTGCCGATCCTGCTTGCGGTCCTTGACGTCAACGCGCCTGCCGGAGCCGCCGCCCATTCCCTTACCGCATCGCCGGTCGCACTGGCGGTGCTGGCCGTCACGGCCGTCATCGTGTCGTACGTCCTGCACCGGCTGAACTTTCCGGCGAGCTGGATGTTCGGTGCGATGCTGGGTTCAAGCGTGCTGCACGGGACCGGCCTCGTCACCGGCGGTCTTCCGGACGGCGTCTATGCAGCGGCACTGATCGGCATCGGCGCCCTGATCGGCACGCGGTTCGCGAAAATCTCCATCGCAACACTGCTGCGCCACATGAAGGCGGCGATCGGCTCATTTCTCGTCGCAGCCGCGGTGTCGTCGGTGTTCGTCGCGTTCATCGTGCTCTGGCTCGGCGCGAAATTCAGCGACACGGTGGTGGCGTTCGCGCCGGGGGCGATGGACTCGATGCTGGCGCTGGCGCTGACCTTGCACATCGATCCGCTGTTCGTCGGCGCGCATCACCTCGCGCGCTTTATGTTTGTGTCGATCACGACGCCGGGCATCGTTCACCTGTTCGGCAAGCCGCAGGTGGATGCGGACGATTGAATATTAGAGCTCAGGCTCGCGCAGCTCGCACGCCCAACACTGCGACCGCGGCGATGCCGAGCGAGATCAGCGCGTTGTAGCCCGCAAGCGACAATCCGATGAAACGCCACTGCACCTCGTCGCAGCGCACGACCTTCACCTTGTCGAGCCGCTCCAGCAGACTGCCCGCACGCAGATCGATCATCGGGCCGGAGCAATCGCTCGGGCCTGGCCAGAAGCCCCACTCGACGCCGGAATGGAAGGCGCCAATGGCGGCATTCGCCAGCATGAGGAGCACGATCACGGCAAAGCCAAGAGCGAGCGTGCGGGGCGTTGTACCGTGGGTCGCGCCGAAGGCGACCATCGCCGCCAGCGGCAGAGCGACGTAGTAGGCATAGCGCTGCTCAAGACAGAGCGGACAGGGCTTCAGCCCGATGGCGAGCTCGAAAAACCAGGCGCCGGCCAGCGTCGCAAACGCGAGCGCGAGTACTGTCCAGGCCAGCCCGGCAGCGCCGAGCCCGCCCGGTCGTGCAGCGTTGAAAGTGGAGTTCAGTCCCGTGCTCACGGCGCCATCCGGTTGTCGCGCATGATCCGGAAAAGTGGGGCCGGCTTTGCGGAACAGATCATGCTCAATAAAAGCTTGGTAAACCGGGCCATTGCCGCTGTCGAGTGGAGGCTGTTCACGGATCGCGCACATCCGGTTGACCGGGACAAGGCGGTGGCTATAGTCCCGCCGTTTCGCGACCGTGTTCATGACGGCGCGCGGGCCCCTGTGGCGGAATTGGTAGACGCGCTCGACTCAAAATCGAGTTCCGCAAGGAGTGCTGGTTCGATTCCGGCCAGGGGCACCATCAGTCTGCGAGATGTCGCCGCGAGTACCTCGCGCACTCGGCCATATCGCGAGCACTTCCCACGAATCGAAACAGCGACGTTGTCGTCCGAGCTGACGCCGGAAGAATGGTCGCCGCGACGTATCGCGGCTCCACTCCACACGCATTTGCGATAGCCGCGTTACTTTAGCGCCGTCGCGATTGTCGAGAATTTGGTGTTGATCGCCGTTCCAAGCGCGTTGACGCCGGTGATGATGGCGATGCCGATCCCGGCTGCGATCAGTGCGTATTCGATCGCGGTCGCGCCGGACTCGTCAGCGGCGAACGTCTTGATCAGTTTGAAGCCCCCAGACAGATAAAGCATGCAACTCCCCTATACTCACACTGCGCCGGCCATGCTGGCGGGCGTGGCATCGGGGTTTGCAACGGCCATGCCAGCTATGCGCATGTGATTGGTCAGGGAGTTAGATGCTTAAGTTTGCGTTGCCGTGCCGGACACGAGCAGATTCTGCCGGGGCCGCGCGTGGTTAACGGCAGAATTTGCTGAGGCGAATTGCCTTGTGAGCAAGCCGGTCCGGCGCACTGCTGAAGCGGCTGGCAATCAAGCCAACCGCTCCAGACGACGCGATCAGCTTCCCTTCAGCTTGCGTCCGAGGAAATCGCGCATCAGCGCGGCGATCTCGTCGCCTTTGTCTTCCAGCGCGAAGTGACCGGTGTCGAGCAGATGCATTTCCGCGTTCGGCAGATCGCGCAGATAGGCGCGCGCGCCGTCGGCCGGGAAGATCACATCGTTCGTGCCCCACACGATCAGGGTCGGCGGTTTGCGCGTGCGGAAAAACTCCTGGAATTTCGGATAGAGCGCGACGTTGGTGCCGTAGTCCTTGAAGATGTCGAGCTGGATTTCATCAACACCCGGACGATCGAGCAGCGCCTGATCGTGCACCCAGCTGTCCGGATCGATGCGCGAGGGATCGCGCACGCCGTCGACGTACTGGAACTTCGTCGCCTCGGGCGTCATGCCGGCGCGCAACGCGTTGCGGTTCTCCGCCGTATCGTTCGCCCAGTAGGCCTTGATCGGCGTCCAGAACTCCTTCAGCCCTTCATCATAGGCGTTGCCGTTCTGGACGACGAGCGCCGTCACGCGCTCCGGATGGCGCAGCGCAAGGCGGAAGCCGACCGGCGCGCCATAATCCATCACATAGAGCGCGTACTGCCTGGCGCCGAGTTGCGTTAGCAGGCCATCGACGAGTTCTGCGAACCTGGCGAAGCTATACGTGAAGTCCTTGCGGTCGGGCACCGCGCTCTGGCCGAAGCCGGGATAATCCGGCGCGATGACGCGATAGCGATCCGACAGCGCCGGGATCAGGTTGCGAAACATCCGCGACGATGTCGGAAATCCGTGCAGCAGCACAACCACCGGCGCGTTCGCCGGGCCCGCCTCGCGATAGAAGATATCGATGCCGTCGATCTTGGCCCTGCGATGACGCGTGACCTGGGTATCCGGCTTGGCGCCTGTCACCTTTCCCGCCGCCGGTTTGGCATTCTGCGCAAACGCGGATGCGGATGCGGATGCGGCGAACATACCAAAACCGGCGGCACCCAGTTTCAGCACATTGCGGCGATTGTTCTCGAAATTCGTCATGACGACATTCCTTCAACTTCCGGCGGACGATCCGCCCGTTACCGGGAAAAGCTAGTGCGTTGCGTAAATCGGTCGAATAGCCGTTGTGAACAATCAATCATTCCGCTAGCTGAAAGGCCGATGGATCGCCTCGACGCCATGAAAGTGTTCGTCACCGCGCTCGACGAGGGTAGCCTCGCCGCGGCCGGACGGCGGCTGCGGCATTCGCCAGCGGCGGTGACGCGCGCGATCGCGGCGCTCGAAGCCCATGTCGGCACTCGGCTGCTGCACCGGACGACGCGGGCAATCAAACTCACCGAAGCCGGCGAGCGTTACTCCGAAACCTGCCGGCGCGTTCTCGCCGAGCTCGACGAAGCGACCGCGCAGGCAGCCGGCGAACGCAGCGCGCCGCGCGGCCTGTTGACGCTGACCGCACCACTCACCGCGGGTGCGCGCCTGTTCCGGCCGGTGGTGGATGATTTCTTGCAAACACAACCCGCCGTGCAGGCGCGGCTGCTTCTGCTCGACCGCACCGTCAACCTGGTCGACGAAGGCATCGATGTGGCGCTGCGTATCGCGCACCTGCCGGACTCGAGCCTGATCGCCGTCCGCGTCGGCGAGGTGCGGCGCGTGGTGTGTGCGTCGCCTGCTTACCTCAAGACAAAGAGCAGAATATCGTCACCGGCCGATCTGGCGCAGCATGACATCATCGCGCTCGGTGACACGGCGCAGAACAGCACCTGGATTTTCCCGGCCGGGCCGGGTTCGAAACGCTTGCGCAAGGTCAAACTGAACCCGCGCCTCTTCATCAACACGGTCGAAGGCGCCATCGGATCGGCGATCGAAGGGCACGGCGTCACACGCGCCCTGTCGTATCAGGTCCAGCACGAGGTGCGCGCCGGACGCCTTGCCTTGTTGCTCCAGGAGTTCGAGCCGCCGCCGCTTCCGGTTCATCTCATCGTGCCGGCGGGGCGAACCGCCGTCGCCAAGGTGCGCGCCTTCATGGACTTCGCCGTGCCGCGTCTGAAAGCGGCATTCGCCGAGCGCGCGAGCCCGGATCGGACCCGCAAGCGGGCGCGACCGTGAGGCCAATCGCTGCGGGATTCCGCAAGCCCTTCGCCGGGTGGCCTTGTCTATCGGGCCATGCAAGGACATGATCGGCACTCGGCAAGATGTCAGGCGCCGCCATCCCAACAAGAAAATCCAGAATGCGCCTGGCAACACGGAGAACGGATCGATCTTTTCGACAACGATACGGAACAGCAACCAGCGGAGGAAGCAATGGCCGATAGCGTGTACAAGATCATCGAACTCGTCGGGACCAGCAAGGAATCGTGGGAAAAGGCGGCTAAGAACGCAGTCGATCGCGCCGGCAAGACCTTGCGCGAGTTGCGCATCGCCGAAGTCGCGCAGCTCGATATGCAGATCGGAAAGAACGGCAAGGTCGAGGCCTATCGCGCCAAGGTCAAAGTCTCGTTCAAGTTCGAAGGCTGATCGGCCGATCCTCCCTCCACCGACCGAACAGGTAGCGCGCGCGGCAAGGCTTTGCCATGCCGCGTACGCTGCTTGTTGCCACCAGAGCGTATTTTACCCGCGTTTGCGTTCAGGCGCGCAAGCCGCTCGCTTGCTTCATCAGGTTCGATCGTATTGAATTGATCAACGATCAGAAAACCTGATGAAGTGAAAATGATCTCCCTGAAACAGTTGCGCTACTTCGATGCCGTCGCCCGCACCGGCCACTTCGGCAAGGCGGCGGAGCAATGCGCGGTGACGCAGCCCGCCCTGTCGATGCAGATTCAGGAACTGGAGCAGCAACTCGGCACTCAACTTCTGGAGCGCAGCCGCAAGGGCGTGATGCTGACCGAAAGCGGACGCGAAATCGCCGCGCGCGCCGCGCAGGTGCTGACCGATATCCGCGATCTCGTCGACTACGCGCGGCGTCAAGGCAGCACACCATCCGGCCCGCTGCACCTCGGTGTGATTCCGTCGATCGCCCCCTACATCCTGCCGCCGCTGCTCCCGCTGATCCGCGATCACTACCCCGATCTGGATTTGCACCTGCGCGAAACGCAAACGCAGCACCTCGTGCGCGAACTGCTCGAGGGCCGGCTCGACTTGCTGCTGCTGGGACTGCCGGTGGAAGACCCGAACATCGAAACCGTCCGCCTGTTCGACGACCGGTTTCTCCTCGCCACGTCCAAGGCACGCCCGATCGCCAAGAGCATCCGCGCGACGCCGCAGATGCTGCAACAGGACCGGCTGTTGCTGCTCGAGGAAGGTCACTGCATGCGCGACCAGGCGCTCGCCGTGTGCAATCTGCAACGAGCCGGCAATCTCGACACCACCGGCGCGTCGAGCCTGTCGACGATCGTTCAAATGGTAGCGAACGGGTTAGGCATCACCTTGCTGCCGGAGCTCAGTCTGGATGTCGAAAGCCGGCACGGTGCGATCCAGGTGATCCCGTTTGCCGAACCGCAACCGCGCAGAACCATCGGCCTCGCATGGCGGCGCTCGTCGCCCCGCAAGCGGCATTTCGTCGAACTCGGCAAACTGATCACGACGGTCGGTGCACGGCAAACCGCCCGCGCGAAGCGTTGACGCTCTCCGGCCGATCTACACCATCGCTTCCGCACGCAGAACTTCCGGCGCGCCGGTGTCGGCGCCGAGTTCCTTCAGCGCCTTGATGAAGCCGCGCGAGGCCGGCACCTGAAAGTGCGCGCGGATCGCGGCTTCGTCCTGCCAGCGCTCATAGAAGAACAGCCGCATCGGATTCTGACAGTCGACATGCACGTCATGCGAGATGCAGCCCGGCTCCTTGCGCGAGCGCTCGACGTGTTCGAGGCTGAGTGTGAGAATCTGATCGAAAGTACCCGGATTGGCGACGACAGCGCCCGTGACAATAATCATGTCGTACTCCCTCTCCTGCTACGATGCCGCGCGAAATTCCGCTTCCGTTTGCGCGATCAGCTCCGCGACCGGCAACACCGCCGATACGCCGGACGCGGAATGCCCCGCACTCCAGATGTCGCGCCAGCGCGCCGGCCGCTTCTCCCGCGCGCCGGCATCGATGTCCTTGCCGATCTCGATGGCGCCACGCTCGGGCAGCGCGTCGGGATCGAGCCCCGCGGCGACGATCGAAGGTCGCAGCATGTTGGTCTGCAAGCCGGTGAAGGCTTTGGTCAGCAGGATATCGTCGGCATTCGCATCGACGATCATCGCCTTGTAGCGCGGATCGGCGAGGCTCTCGTCAGTCGCAATGAACTTGGTGCCCATGTAGGCGAGATCGCAGCCGAGCGCCTGCGCGGCGCGCAGCGCATGGCCGTCACTGATGCCGCCCGCCAGTACCAGCGGTCCGTCGAAGAATTTGCGGACTGCCCGCACGAACACGAACGGATTGAGCCAGCCGGTCTGCCCGCCCGCGCCCGCAGTGAGCAACACCAGCCCGTCCGCGCCAGCCGCCACCGCGCGCTCCGCATGCCGGATGCTGGCAACGTCCGCGAACACCAGCGCACCGACATCGT
>JBEIPX010000190.1:0-6213 GCA_040376815.1 Bradyrhizobiaceae bacterium | reverse complement strand
TAGAAGCCGAGCAGCGCGTCTTCCTTGCACGAGAGCCGCGCCACCATCTCGCGCACCAGCGACATGATGCTTGCGCGGCGCGTGCGCTGATCCTCCTCGACCGGCGCCTCGCCGCGCAAAATATGGCCGGTCAAACGCGTCTTCGTCTTGGCGGTGATCACCGCGCAGGGCTCATCGAGCGTATCGGCGAGGAACGCGATCAGCACCTGTCCGCGCGCATTCAGCGCGTCGATGAAGAAACTCGTGCCGGTCGATTCAAATCGCAGCGGCGGATCGGCAAAACCGAAATCGAAGCTTTCGTAGCGGCCCGGCACCGTCGTGCCCGAGGACAGCACCACGCCGCGCCGGCGATCGAGAAGATCGATCAGCGCATCCAGCCGCTCGCCGCCGGTGAAGGCTTCGACCGTGCGCGTGATGGCAAGGCCGCCCGCGGTCTGAAACGCGGTGTGCGGGGGGAGAGAGAATATCGCTCTGTTCATCTGTTCCTCGCGGGACTGGCTAACACGCAAGGCAAACGAACAGAAGGCCGTCGTCGCTTGCTTGCGCGGACGGCCTGATTGACGATTGAATTTTCAGCAAATCGCACCGGCCACCCTTTAGGAGGTGGGCCACCACAGACGGGACTGGCGGGCGACGGTGTTCATGGGGCGGCAATCCATCATCGCAGGAGGCCGGAGTCAAGATGCGGGCTCAAGACCTTCTCCCCGCGTCGCGGTAGCCGATGCAAAGCATCGGCGTCTTCTGTCGTGAGGACGGCGGCAAAAGCCGCCTGTTGCACCCTCTCCCCCAAGGGGAGAGGGAAGAAAGATCGTCACCCGAGATGCTTCTTGAAGAACGCGGTGGCGCGGCTCCATGCGAGTTCGGCGGCCTGACGATCGTGCACCGAGGCGCGCTGCTCGTTCACGAAGGCATGGTCGGCGTCGTAGCGGAAGAACTCGTGCGCCTTGCCGGCCGCCTTCATTCCGTTCTCGAACGCATCGACAACCTGCGGCGTGCACCAGTCGTCCTTGTTGGCGAAGTGACCCTGCAGCGGGATCTTTACGTCCGCCGGCTTCGCCGCCTGCTCCGGCGGAATGCCGTAGAATGCGACGCCAGCCGCGAGTTCCGGAATCCGTGTCGAGCCGATCACCGTCACCGCGCCACCGAGGCAGAAGCCGGTGAGCCCGACCTTCGCGCCGTTGCGCGCGAGAAACTGCGCCGCGCCGCGCACGACGTTGTCGGTCGCGTCCATGAAGTCCAGCGAGGTCATCTGCTTGTTGGCGGCTTCCGTGTCGTGATAGGGCACCACAACGCCGTTGTAGAGATCGGGCGCCAGCGCATCGAAGCCGGCGAGCGCCAGACGATCGCAGACGCCCTTGATCTGGTCCTGCAGGCCCCACCACCCCTGGATGACGACAACGCCCGGCGCATTGCCCTGCGCGGCGTTGGCAAGATAGCCGCCCGTGTCCTTGCCGTCCGCGCGCTTGAAGGTGATGACGGTGCCCATGCTGTTCCTCCGCTGAATGCTTCTTGATGCGGCTAACATGGCGCGATGACGCCGTGATCGCAATCGCCTTCGACGTTGAAAAGCAGCAACAAAAAAGCCCCCGAAGGGGCTCTTTCATTTCAGAAGCGGCGGCTTTGCTCAGTGCGCGCTCGCCCAGACCTTCTTCTTGGTGAAGTACATCAGGCCGGCGAACACGATCAGGAAGATCATGACCTGAAGTCCGAGGCGCTTGCGCGCTTCCATGTGCGGCTCCGCCGTCCACATCAGGAACGCGGTGACGTCCTTGGAGTACTGCTCGACGGTCTGAGGCGAACCGTCGTCGTAGGTCACCTGGCCGTCGGAGAGCGGCTTCGGCATCTTGATGGCGTGGCCCGGGAAATACTTGTTGTAGTTCGCACCGGCCGGGAGTTCGAAGCCCTTCGGTGGCGTGTCCTCATAGCCCGTCATCAGCGCGACCAGATAGTTCGGGCCCTGCTCCTGGAACTGGGTGACGACGTCCCACAGGAACAGCGGGAAACCGCGATCGTAGGAACGCGCCTTGGCGATCAGCGAGAGGTCCGGCGGATAGGCGCCACCGTTGGCCGCGCGCGCGGCGTTCTCGTTCGCGAACGGCGCCGGGAAGCGATCGGCCGGGCGGCCGTTGCGCTCGAACATGTCGCCCGCATCGTTCGGGCCGTCCTTGACCTTGTACTCCTCGGCGAAGGCAGCGGCCTGCGCCGTATTGTAGCCCGGGCCGCCCGGATCGGCGAGGTTGCGGAAGGCGACGTACGACAGCGAGTGGCAGGACGCGCAGACTTCCTTGTAGACCTTCAGGCCGCGCTGAAGCTGCGGCTGGTCGAACTTGCCGAACGGACCCGCGAACGACCACTTGAGCGACGGCGGCGTCGGCGCACCCTCGGCTGCGCGTGCGTCCTGCGCGCCGCCAATGAACAGCGCGCCACCGACGGCCAGCATCACGGCGATCGACGCCATGGCCTTCTTGCCCTTCGCCAGCACGTCGTCGGCGATCGAGTTCGGCACCGGCTTCGGCGTCTCGATCCGGCTCAGGATCGGCAGGATGATCAGGAAGTGCGCGAAGTAGTAGAACGTCAGCACGCGCGCCGCGATCACGTAGATGCCTTCCGCCGGCTTGCCGCCGAGCCAGCCGAGCAGCACGCAGACCACCACGAAGATCCAGAAGAACTGCTTGGCGAGCGGACGATAGCGGGACGAGCGGGTCTTGGCGCTGTCGAGCCACGGCAGGAACGCCAGGATGATGATCGCGCCGAACATCGCCACGACGCCGCCGAGCTTGTTCGGGATGGCGCGCAAGATCGCGTAGAACGGCAGGTAGTACCACTCGGGCACGATGTGCGCCGGGGTCACGCCCGGGTTGGCCGGGATGTAGTTGTCGGCGTGACCGAGGAAGTTCGGCATGTAGAACACGAACCACGCGTAGAAGATCATGAAGCACACCATCGCGAAGCCATCCTTGATGGTCGCATACGGCGTGAACGCCACGACGTCCTTCTCGGTCTTCGGCTCGACGCCGGCCGGATTGTTCTGGCCGACCACGTGCAGCGCCCAGATGTGCAGGACGACAACGCCCGCGATCATGAACGGCAGCAGGTAGTGCAGCGAGAAGAAACGGTTCAGGGTCGGATTGTCGACCGAGTAGCCGCCCCACAAGAGCGTCACGATGCTCTCGCCGACATACGGAATGGCCGAGAACAGGTTGGTGATGACGGTGGCGCCCCAGAAGCTCATCTGGCCCCACGGCAGCACGTAGCCCATGAAGCCCGTCGCCATCATCAACAGGTAGATGATGACGCCGAGAATCCAGAGGACTTCACGCGGCTCCTTGTACGACCCGTAGTAGAGGCCGCGGAACATGTGGATGTAGACGGCGATGAAGAACATCGACGCGCCGTTGGCGTGCAGGTAGCGCAGCAGCCAGCCGTAGTTCACGTCGCGGACGATGCCCTCGACCGACTTGAAGGCGAAATCGACGTGCGGGGTGTAATGCATCGCCAGGATCACGCCGGTGATGATCTGCACGCCGAGCATCAGCGACAGGATGCCGCCGAACGTCCACCAGTAGTTGAGGTTACGCGGCGTCGGATACGCAACGAAGGAGGAGTGAACCAGCCCGAAGATCGGCAGACGGCGCTCGATCCACTTGATGACCGGGTTGGTTGGCTCGAAGGTGGAATGTCCACTCATGATGCGTTCCTGGAAAGCAAAGGCATTAGACCGTCAGCCGCAAAGGCTTCAGCCGATCTTGATCTTGGTATCGGAGACGAACTCGTACGGCGGGACGGGCAGATTGGTCGGCGCCGGGCCCGAGCGGATACGGCCCGAGGTGTCGTACACGGAGCCGTGGCACGGGCAGAAGAAGCCGTTGTAGCTGCCCTCGTGCGCGATCGGGACGCAGCCGAGGTGGGTGCAGATGCCGATGACGACCAGCCACTGCTCGTGGCCCTGCTTGGTGCGCTGCGCGTCGGTCTGCGGATCGGGCAGGCTCGACAACTGCGTGTTGATCGCGTCGTCGACCTCTTTCTTGGTGCGATTCGAAATGTAGATCGGCTTGCCGCGCCAGAACACCTTGATGGCCTGGCCCGATGCGATCGGGGCAAGGTCCACCTCGATCGGAGCGCCGGCGGCGATCGTCGAGGCATCGGGATTCATTTGGGAAATCAGCGGCCAGGCGGCGAAAGCGGCGCCTACCGCGGCGACGGAGCCAGTGGCCACATAGAGGAAATCACGGCGCGTCGGATGCTCGGCCGAAGACGAAGTCGTCACGATCAGTCCCTTTCCGGTCTGCTGCCGGGCGCGCCCCCGTTGCCAACAGCCAAAGGCTAAAGGCTAACGACCGCTAATAGCTACCGGCGCCCGCGACCCCCGCGGGGCAGAAAGACCACTTGTCCGGGCCTTTTGGACCCGAACATGCAGTCCAGAATCGTTCTATTGGCACCCTTGCGGAGGGAGTGCAAGCCCGCTATCCGCTCGGATGATTGCAATGCACTAAATGTGCATATGTGCGTGAATTTTCGTCATATCTTCAACCCGCCAGATCTTGAAACATTGGGCAGCGCCGGACGGATGCAGATCGCCCTTTTCCAGCCTGACATCCCGCAGAACACCGGAACGATTCTGCGCACCTGCGCCTGCCTGAATGTCGGGGCCCATATCATCGAGCCGGCGGGCTTCCCGGTCTCGGACCGGCACTTCCGCAGGTCTGGAATGGACTATCTCGACCAGGTCACGATCCAGCGCCATGATTCCTGGGTGACGTTCGAGACGTGGCGGCACAAAGCCGGCCACCGGCTGGTGCTATTCTCCACCAAGGCGGCCCGCCCCTACCTCGATTTTCGCTACCAGAATTCCGATATCCTGCTGTTCGGGCGGGAGAGCGCCGGCGTCACCGATGAGGTTGTGGAGGCGGCCGACGAGCGCCTCATCATTCCGGTCGCTCCGGGCATGCGCTCGCTCAACGTCGCGATGTCGGTGGCGATGGCGCTCGGCGAGGCGTTGAGACAGACGAGTGGCATGATCCCGAAAAGTGGGGACCGGTTTTCGGATCAGATCATGCCCAAAACAAAGAGCTGAACGGAGGCAACGACGTGAGCTACGCGGTCAAGGAAATCTTCCTGACCCTGCAGGGCGAAGGCGCCCATGCGGGCCGCGCCTCCGTGTTCTGCCGCTTCTCGGGCTGCAACCTCTGGACCGGCCGCGAGGAAGACCGCGCCAGCGCCACCTGCCAGTTCTGCGACACGGATTTCGTCGGCATGGACGGCACGCTCGGCGGACGCTACGCGACCGCGGCCGACCTTGCCGCCACCATCGCCGCGCAATGGACCGGTTCGGACAGCGAACGCTATGTGGTGTTGACCGGCGGCGAACCGTTGCTCCAGGTCGACAGGGAGCTGATCGACGCGCTGCATGCGCAGGGCTTCAGCATCGGCATCGAGACCAACGGCACCATCGAACCGCCGCCGGGCATGGACTGGGTCTGCGTCAGCCCGAAAGCCGGTTCGGATTTCGTCGTGCGCAAGGGCCACGAGCTGAAATTGGTCTATCCGCAGCCCGGCGCGATGCCGGAGGCCTTCGCGGGGCTTGCATTCGAGCGCTTCTCGCTGCAACCGATGGATGGCCCGGACGTGGCCCGGAATACGGAAGCCGCCATCGCGTATTGCCTGAAGCATCCGCAGTGGCGGCTCAGCGTGCAGACGCACAAGACGCTCGGCATACGATAATTCAAGAGTCTGACAGACGATGTGGGAACTGACGAAATCGTTTCGCTTCGAGGCCGCGCATTCGCTGCCGAACACAACGCTGGGCGCAGCGAGCGAGGAGATTCACGGCCATTCGTTCCGCGCCGAGGTCGCCCTGCGCGGCGAGCCCGATCCGGCAACCGGCATGGTGATGGACCTCGGCGTTCTCGATCATCGCATCGGCGAGGTGCGCAAGCTGCTCGACCACAAGCTGCTGAATAACGTCAACGCGCTCGGCGCACCGACGCTGGAAAACCTCTCGCGCTATATCTGGGATCGCGTGCAGGAGGCCGGGCACATCACCCGTGTCACCGTCTATCGCGACAGCTGCAACGAAAGTTGCAGTTACTTTGGACCCGCAAAGTAAACTCATGGACATGTCCGCCATCGACAGCCGCAAGCAGACTGCCCGAACATGGTTCGAAAGCCTGCGCGACCAGATGTGCGCGGCCTTCGAGACCCTCGAGGACAACG
>JBEIPX010000263.1:0-5004 GCA_040376815.1 Bradyrhizobiaceae bacterium | reverse complement strand
CGGTCAGATCGAAGCAAAAGCCAACGGCAAGGCGTCCGCCGACGCCTGAGCGCTCGCCTGCTTTGCCGAGTATCTTACTTCTTCTGAAGATCGGGTGCGCGGCCGTCGGTCGGAATGATCTCGGCCGTGCGGCGCGGCGGGATCGTCGCGGTCGTCTCCGGCGCATCGGACGAATCGGTGACGGCCTGCTCCTGGTGAAGCTTCGCGGGCAGGTCTGCGGTCTTCACCGGTGCGGCACGGCTCGCATCGTCGACCATCAGCACGTCGCCCGTGATGATGTTGGTCCGGCGCAGCTCGCGATACGACAGCTCACGCAGCGGCTCCCACGGCGGCACGCTGAGCGCGATGTCGAGCAGTTCGCCGGTGCCGCCCATCTCGAATGCAAACTTGGTGAGGCGGCCGACGTCGCGCTGTACGATCATCAGATCCTGCGCGGAGTAGTTCGACGCCTTGGCATTCTCCACGCGATCGCCGAGCCAGATCTGATGCACGCGGACATGCGCGCCATCCGGCACCGTCCGGCGCGATCCCGACAGCAGCAGGAAGGCGCACATCGACTCACAGTAGGCTTCAGGCATGATGCCTGAGCGCTCGCCCTGCCTGGTTTGGATGTCGAACGTCAGGCCGACCGCCGTGTGAACGCCGAGCTTGCGCCAGCGCCGGCCGAGCTCGATCGCATCAAGGACAGAGCCACCGCTCGAATCGAGCACGATCGTCGCGCCGCTCAAGTTCTTTCCACTGGCGAATTCGTCGAACGCTTTTTCAGTGTCGCCGGTGACGACGCCGACCGCTGAAACCCAGCCCTTGCATTGCGCGTCGCAGATTGTCCGTGCCAACGGATCGCTGTCGTTGCGATCATGCCAGGTAAAGCGCATCGGCAGCTTGCGCTCTTCCATGATGGCATTGGCATGTGCGGACGTGTCCAGGGTGGCGATGCCAGCCAAGGTCATGGACAAAGCGGCGGCGCAAACGCGCGCCCAGCCGCTGAAAGACAGCGACTCCTGAAACAAGTTGGTCCCTTCCCCGCCCCAATCGGCCTCTCGGCCGACAACAATCCGGTCACGGCACCACACACGTGATATGATGGTGTCACGCGAGTGTTATGAAAAAACTAACTACACGCCGGATTCGCGTCCAGTGAACTTTGGTGCAGTGCGACCATGCGCATGTAATCAGCATCAGCGTGTTGCGCTTTTGCACTGAAAGACTGGTTCCACGCGCGGGAACAAGGCAGAGTTCTGCAAAGTTTCGCAGCAGATGCCCACCTAAACGAACATTGGAACGGACATTGGAACCGGCATCGCATTCATCGAGCGAGTGTTCGCACTGCGAATCGGGCTGGCGCGCGCTGCCGCGGAAGGCCGGGCGCGGCATGATCCTGGGTTATCGCTACACGCTCTCGCCGCTGATCGGCTTCAACTGCCGCCACATTCCGACGTGCTCGGCCTACGGCGAGGAAGCGATCATGCGCTTCGGCCTGTGGTCCGGTGGATGGATGACGCTGGCGCGCTTGCTGCGGTGCCAGCCATGGGGAACATCGGGGCTCGACTTCGTACCGAAGCGCAAACCCGACGGTGCGCGCTGGTTTCTGCCCTGGCGCTTCGCGCGCTGGCGCGGCACCAAAGCGACACCGGATTAAGGCATCAGAAGCTCGCGCACGTCTCGCGCACCGTCGTCAGCACCGACTGCTGCCTGAATGCCGTCTTGTAGGCTTCCGCGATCTCGCCGAGCGCAGCACGCTTCTGCGGATCGTTGCGGAACGTCAGCAACACCAGCTTGCTCGGCTCCCTGATCAACCGTCCGCGCTCGGTGTCGCGATATTGTCCGCGCGCGTCAATGACGGTCAGCCCATCCGGAAAGCGCGGCGTGATCTCGCGCGCCGCGAACACTGCGAAGTCTGCGTCGCTCACACCGACACGATCGCCGATCTTGCGGCCGAACAGCATCTCGGCACTAACCATCGGCTGCGCCGGCGCAACGCAGATGCCCGGAAACGATGCGCATCCCGTGAGGCAGGATACAGCCACAACGACAGCTAACAATCGGCGGAGGGAAATCATGACATCCTGAGGCGGCAGCAAAACGCCTCAAGGAATGTAGCGGCAAACTTGCCGCGAGCCTAGCTGCGCCGGGTCAGAAGCAGCACGCCGACCGAAGCCACGAGAAAAGCCACTGCCACATACCCCTGCTCGACGAACATCTCGCGCGCAAACAGCGCGCCGCCGATCGCCGAGCCAAGTCCCTGACCGACGTAAAGCACCGACGTATTCAACGACACCGTCGCGCCCGCCGATGCAGGCGCCGCCCCGACGAGACGCACCTGCTGCATCGAGTTTGTCGACGCGAACCCAAGTCCCCAGATCGCGGCGCCGATCAGCATCACCGGCAGGATACCGGCGCCGAGCGACCAGACGGTCGCACCGAACAGCAGACAGCATATCCACACCAGCGACGAGCGATAGGCGCCCCAGCGATCGACAACGCGCGACGCGATGATGTTGCCGACGAAGCCTGCAACGCCATATGTCGCGAAAAACAGCGCGATGGATTCCGCGCTCGCGCCGCCAAGCTTGACCAGCAGCGGGCCAAGAAACGCATACACCGCGAACTGCCCGGCAATCTGCAAGCATGTAAGCAACAGAAGGAGAAGGATCAGCGGATTGCGCAGCACCTCGCTCCACATCGTGAGGTCGACCGTCACGCCCGCAATGTTGCGCGGCAACGCCAGCAACAACAGCACCAGTACGATCGCCGCGATGACGGCAATGCAGCCAAAGGCAACCTGCCAGCCGAAATGGCTCGAAACATAGGAGATCATCGGCAACCCGACGGCAGCCGCCAGCGACCAGCCGAGGAAAACGTAGGCGATCAGCCCGCCGCGTTTCTCCACCGGCGCGATCAGGCCGATCGTGCCGGCGGCCTGCGGCGTGAACAACGCTGCGATCGCCAGCGTCGCGAGCCGCAGCGCCATCAGCACGGCGTAGTTCGCTGTAAAGGCAGAAGCCAGATTGCCGAACAGCATCACGACGACCGTCGCTGCCAGCAGCAGGCGGCGGTCGAAACGGCCGGTCAGCCATGCGGTGAGCGGTGAGCCGATGCAGAGGATCACCGCGCCGAAGGTGATCAGCAGACTGGCCTCGCGAATGGAGACGCCGAGATCGCGCGACAGTTCGACCAGCATGCCCGCCGGTGCCAGAATGGTGCAGCCGGTGACGAAGTTGCCCAGCATCAATGCGGTGGGCGCGAGACGATGTTGGGAAAGCAGCATGAGCGGCCTATATAGGCGGCCTTCATGCAACTGCATAGAGGCGGAGCCGCAACATAGTCATGCAGCTCCACGCGGACAATGACGTGAGAGATCATCCGCCCCACCGCACACCAAGCGAGACGAAACGATCGTGGCGCTATTTGCTCGCGACGAAGAAGAAGTCTTCCCGGCCGGGAAGTGAGCCATACGTAAAAGGCTCCTGCCGCCCGGCGGTCGCTTCCATCACGTCGTCACGCACGAGCCGGAAGATCTTGTTGATCTCAACGCCCGGAGTAGCAAGGCGCTGCACAACGGCCACCGCGAACGGCGAGTTTTCACCCTCGCCGTCGAGTGCAGTCTGACCGTGCTTCGCCGCATAGACGACAAGCGAAGCGCCGGAGACCTTCACCTCACCAAGACCACGGCCGGCCGAACGCGTTCGTGCACTCCGGCTGTCGCCCGCGTCGTTTGTCGCTGCAACCGGTGTCGGCGCGGGGGCTGCGGCTGCGACCTGCCCCGCAAATGGATTGTCACGGCAGGCATCGAGCATCACGAGCTTCAACTTCTTTGCGCCGTCGATCGCGGCCATGACCTGATCGAGCGGCACGGCCTCGAACAGCACGTCGCGATCGGACGTGAGCTTCGCATCGACCGGCACGAGATAGTTCACGCCGTTCACTTCGATGCCGTGTCCGGCGTAGTACACCATCGCCCAATCCGCCTTGTCGGCGGCGGCCGCAAAATTTCGCAAAGCCTCGATCATTTTTTCACGCGAGGCGTCCGCCGCCACCGAAATGGTTTCGAATCCAATGGCCCGCAGAGCGGCGCCCATCTTCTCCGCATCGCGTCGCGGATTGGCGAGCTTCGAGATCGATGTGTAGGCGGAATTTCCGATGATGAGCGCCGCGCGGCGTCCCTGTTTTGCGGCCGTCGCTTTCAGCACCGCAGGCGCAACGACCGGCGTTGCAACCACAGGAGTCGGGACCGATGTCGTCGATGTGGCGCGGCCGGGTGTCGGCAGGAATATCGGCTGCGGCAGGCCGGATGCGAGCGCGGCCAGTCGCGATTCGGCAGTCTCGCGCGCCTGCTTGGAATTGTCGCCGCGCCCGGTCGTCTCGCTGACGCGCAGTGCGGTGGTGAAATCCGACTTCGCCTTCTCAAGATTGCCGAGGCGCTCGTACGTCAAACCTCGTCCGGTGTAGGCCGGAGCGAAATCTGGTTCGGCCCGGATCGATGCATCGTAATCCGCGATCGCGCGGCCGTAGTCGCCGAGGTAACGCAGCGTGTCGCCGCGAATCTGGAGTGCCAGCGCAATACCAGGTTCGTCGCCGAACATCTCGATCGAGCGATTCTGATCCTGTAGCGCGCGGTCGAGGTGCCCTTGCAGACGGTAAGCCTCGCCGCGATTGGCGTAATACTTCGATCGCTTCGGCTGCAGCTTGATGGCGACCGCAAAATCGGCGATCGCGCGGTCGTAGTCGCCCATGTGTTTCCACAGCAGCGCCCGGTTATTGTAGGCCGAGGCGCGATACGGATCGTTGTTGATGAGGGAAATCGAACGATTCAAGTCAGCCATCGCACCGGAAAAATCGCGCGGTGTGTACCTACACCTCCATGGCGGTGGCCACGTTCTTGGCGCGGCAGATCAGCAGGATCATGTGCTGGAGCGCATCGCCGACGGCGCGCAACTCACGGCGTTGAGCGTGGAATATCGCCTCGCGCCAGAAAACCCCTAACGAAATTGCGCTCGGCAACTT
>JBEIPX010000026.1:0-14188 GCA_040376815.1 Bradyrhizobiaceae bacterium | reverse complement strand
TGAGCTGGATTGCTTCGTCGCGAGAGCGCTCCTCGCAATGACTGATGCTGGCTGAACAGTGGAGCTCTTCATGCATTTGACCCGTTCCGCCATCGTCAGCGAGGCGCGAAGCTGGATCGGCACGCGCTATCGCCACCAGGCGTCGGTCAAAGGCGTCGGCTGCGATTGCCTTGGTCTCATCCGCGGCGTCTGGCGCAACCTGATCGGCGAAGAGCCCGAACAGATGCACGCCTATGCACCGGACTGGGCCGAGGCGACCGGCGACGAGACGCTGGCCGCGGCGGGTTTCCGTCATCTTGTCCCCATCGGCGCGGCGAACTTCGCGCCGGGCGACGTGCTGCTGTTTCGCTGGCGCGAAGGCTTCGTTGCGAAGCATGCAGCGATCGTCAGCAGCGATGGCCGCATGATCCACGCGCACGACGGCGCATCGGTCTGCGAGGTCGCGCTCGCGCCGTGGTGGCGCCGGCGGATCGCATTTGCATTCGCATTTCCGGGAGTGACGGACTGATGGCGGCGCTCGTTCTTTCCGCAGCCGGTGCTTCCGTCGGCGGTTCCCTGTTTGGGGCCGTTGGCGCCATTGGCGGACGCCTTGCCGGTGCAATCGGCGGCAATCTGATCGATCGCGCGCTCTTCGGCGGAGGCGATCCGAGGACGCGTAGTATCGAAGGACCGCGGCTGACTGACCTCGATGTCATGGCAGCGACTGAAGGCGCGCCGATTCCGCGTGTCTACGGACGCGCGCGGTTATCCGGTCAGGTGATCTGGGCGACGCGGCTCGAGGAGATCGTCTCGACGCGCAGCGAGACGTCGGGCGGCGGCACCACTGGTGGCGGCGGCAAGGGTGACATTTTCAGCGGTGACTCAGGCGGCGGCGGTGGCGGGACCGCGCAGGCGACCGCGACGACGACCACCACATATGCGTACTACGCGAACTTCGCGGTCGGTCTCTGCGAAGGCGTGATCGCGCGGGTCGGCCGCGTCTGGGCCGACGGCAAGCCGCTCGACACGGCGGCGATCAATTTCCGCGTCTATCGCGGCGATGAAACGCAGGAGCCCGACGGGCTGATCGTCGCGAAGGAAGGGGCGGGCAACGCGCCGGCCTATCGCGGCCTGGCATATGTCATGTTCGAGCATCTGCCGTTGGCAGAGTTCGGCAATCGCATTCCGCAGCTGTCGTTCGAGATCGTTCGCCCGATCGGCAGACTTGAGGCGATGGTACGGGCGGTGACGCTGATTCCAGGCACGACCGAGTTCGGCTACGACCCCGAAACGCGCGTGCGGCTGCTCGGGCCCGGTCAATCCGCGCCGGAGAACCGCCACGTTACCTATGCGAGCAACGATGTGCTCGCCGCGCTGGACGATCTGCAGGCGATCTGTCCGCAGCTCGAACGGATTGCGCTGGTGGTCGCCTGGTTCGGTAACGATCTGCGTGCCGGTGAATGCGTGGTGCAGCCCGGCGTCGACAACGCGGTGAAGCAAACGTCCGGTGCACCGTGGTCGGTGGCCGGCGTGACGCGCGCGGGCGCGCATCTGGTGTCGCTTGTCGACGGGCGTCCGGCTTTCGGCGGAACGCCATCGGACGACACCGTGATCCGGCTGATCGATGAGATCAAGCGGCGCGGCCTCAAGGTGACGCTCTATCCGTTCGTGATGATGGATGTGCCCGCCGATAACGGACGAACCAATCCATACACGGGCATCGCGCCGCAGCCGCCGTATCCCTGGCGCGGCCGCATCACCTGCGATCCGGCGCCGGGACAACCCGGCTCGCCGCAGGGAACCGCGACGGCCGCCGCGCAAGTCGCGAACTTCTTCGCAACCTATCGCTCGATGGTGCTGCACTACGCGAATCTCTCCGTTGCCGCAGGCGGGGTGCACGCATTCCTGATCGGCTCGGAACTTGCTGCCCTGACGCGGGTGCGATCCGGGCCCGGGGTCTATCCGGCCATTGATCACCTGGTGTCGCTCGCAGCCGAGGTGAAAGCGATCGTTGGATCGGCGACGGTCACGTACGGCGCCGACTGGACGGAATATGGCGCCGATGTCGTCGACGATGACGCCTCCGAGGTGCGTTTTCCACTCGATGCGCTATGGGCGTCGAGCGCGATCGATGCGGTCGGCATCGACTACTATGCGCCGCTCGCCGACTGGCGCGATGAGGCCGATCATCTCGATATGGCGATCGCGTCCTCGACCTACGATCTCGATTATCTCGGCGCGAACTTTTCGTGCGGCGAAGCGTACGACTGGTTCTATCCGGATGCGGATGCGCGCGCCGATCAGGATCGCGTGCCGATCACCGATGGCCTCGGCAAGCCCTGGACGTTCCGGCAGAAGGATCTGTGGAACTGGTGGAGCAACGCGCATTACGAGCGCGTCGCGCATGCGGAGCTCGGATCGCCGACGGCATGGGTTCCACGCAGCAAGCCGATCTGGCTGACGGAGATCGGCTGCCCCGCCGTCGACAAGGGCGCCAATCAGCCGAGCGTATTTCCCGATCCGAAGTCATCGGAGTCGTTCTTTCCCTCCTTTTCCAACGCACAGCGCGACGACCTGATCCAGCGCCGCATGCTTGAAGCCGCGCTGAAGACGTTCGATGCTGCGTTCGGCGCGAGCGATGCTGCAAATCCCGTATCGCCGCTCTATGGCGGGCGAATGATCGATCCATCCGCGATCCATCTGTGGACCTGGGACGCGCGGCCGTACCCTGTATTTCCGGTGGCCGAAGATATCTGGAGCGACGCAGGCAACTGGCAGACCGGACACTGGCTGACCGGACGGCTCGGCAGCGCGCCGCTCGACGATCTGGTGGCGGCGATCCTGCGTGACAGCGATGTGGCCGGCGCCGATACATCGGGGCTGCGCGACAGTTGCGACGGTTACGTCGTCGACCGGCCGATGCCGCCGCGTGCGATGATCGAGCCGCTGGCGATGGCCTATGCGTTCGACGCGACCGCGGCCGACGGCACGTTGCGTTTCATTCAGCGGGGCGGGCGGCCGGTTGCGGACATCGGCGAGGATGACCTCGTCGCGCCCGAGGCGGGCTCGCTGGCGCGGCTGACTCGCAGCCAGGAAACGGAGCTGCCGCGGGAAGTGAGTTTTGGATACACCGATGCCGCGGCGGACTATCGGCGCGCGGCGGTGACGTCCCGGCGGGTGGTCGGGGGTTCGAACCGCACCACGCGATCGGATTTTTCCATCATCACCGATGATGCTGCCGCATCGCGCCGCTCGGAAATCTGGTTGCAGGATCTGTGGGCCGGGCGGGAGAATGCCGAGTTCGCGCTCGGCACGAAGCATCTTGCCCTCACGCCGGGGGACGTGATTGCACTCACCGTCAATGGCCGCCGGCGGCTGGTCGAGATCGAATCGCTGGTCGATACGCAATCGCGGCAGACGAGAGCGCGCAGCATCGACCCCGAAGTGTTCTCCGTGCCGCTGTCTTTGCCACGCCGCCGCACAGCGGCGGTGCCACCGGCAATCGGTCCGGTTCGCTTTGAAGTGCTCGATCTGCCGACGCTCGAACTTTCAACGCCGCCGATCCTGATGCGGCTCGCAATCTTCGCCGATCCCTGGCCCGGTTCAGTCAACATCTGGCGCTCGCTCGACGGCTTAAGCTTCGACAAGGCAGCGGTGGCGCTGGCGCCGTCCATCATGGGCGAGACGCTCGATCCGTTGCCGCGCGGCCCGACGAGCCGCTGGGATCACGGCACGCAGTTTCGCGTCAGGCTCTATGGCGGCGGGTTGACGTCGGTATCCGATGCGAAGGTGCTGGAGAGCGCCAATGCGGCGGCCGTGCAAACGGCGGAGGGCAGGTGGGAAGTGCTGCAGTTCGCCAATGCCGAACTGGTGGACGAGCGAACCTATCGCTTGTCGCGGCTGTTGCGGGGGCAGGCGGGCAGCGAGTCCGCAATCGCCGATCTGCTGCCGCCCGGTGCGCCATTCGTGCTGCTCGACGATCATCTTGTTTCGCTCGCGCGCGGCCTCGGCATGCTGGACCGGCCGATGAACCTGCGGATCGCCCCCGGCGGGCGCAGCCACAGTGACCCGGTGGCCGTGGCTGTTACAGTTGTCCCCGGTGCGACCGCGCTCACGCCGCTGTCGCCTGTGCATGTGACA
This sequence comes from Bradyrhizobiaceae bacterium, assembly GCA_040376815.1. GTDB lineage: Bacteria > Pseudomonadota > Alphaproteobacteria > Rhizobiales > Xanthobacteraceae > SG-bin9. Next base: position 10,069 of record JBEIPX010000026.1, on the reverse strand, counting down.
GCATCGCGCAAGATCGATGGCATTCATCTCGGCTGGATTCGGCGCACGCGATTCAACGGCGACAGCTGGGCGGTCGAGCCGCCGCTCAACGAAGACAGCGAGACCTACGTGGTCGAGATTCTCTCGGGCATGACGATCGTGCGTCGCCTTGAGGTGACGAGTCCATCGGCGATCTATGGATCGGCGGACGAGCTTGCCGATTTCGGCGCGCCGCTTGCGAGTCTGCACGTTCGCGTTGCGCAAGTCTCCGGCCAGACAGGGCCGGGCCATTTCACCGAAACCAACATCAACCTTTGAGCGATCATGACAGACACAGCCAATCTCGGACTGCCCTTCATCGAGGGCAGCCAGGCGCAGAAGCATGTCACGCATAATGAAGCGTTGCGCATTCTCGATGCGGTCATTCAAGTCGCAGTGCTGGATACGGATCGCACGGCGCCGCCCGCGAGTCCCGATGACGGCGACCGGCACATCGTCGCGGCCGCGCCAACCGGCGCATGGGCGGGACATGCGGCGGCGATCGCCACATGGGAAGACGGCGCATGGCGGTTCCTGGCACCGCACACCGGCTGGATCGCATGGTCGATCGCCGACGATGTTCTCTTTGTCTTCGATGGCGCGATATGGCGTGACCTGCGCGAACTGCCGGTCTCGCTGGACAGCATTGATCGCATTGGCATCAACACGCTGGCCGACGCATTCAATCGCCTGAGCGTCCGCTCAAACGCGATGCTGCTGAACAATATCGCGACCGGCGATGGCGGCAGCGGCGACGTGCGGCTGCAGATGTCGAAAGAAGGGGCGGGCAACACCGCGTCGGTGGTGTTCTCGAATGCGTTTTCCGGACGCGCCGAGTTCGGGCTCATCGGATCTGACGCTTTCAAGCTGAAGGTGTCGCCGGATGGGTCGAGCTTCACAGAGGCTCTCGTCATCGATCAGGCGTCCGGCAATCTGACCCTGCCGCGCGCACTGTCGCTGAGTGGCGCAATCTCACCGGCGCAGATCACATCGGACCAGAACGATTACGCGCCGGCTGGATTTGCGAGCGCGGGCATCCTGCGCATTTCGACCGATGCGATCCGCTGCATCACAGGCCTTGCCGGCGGCAGTAGCGGCCGCTGCGTCCACGTGCTGAACGTCGGAGCGTTTGCCGCTGTCCTCAAGAATGACAATGCCGCGTCCGTGGCGGCGAACCGCTTCGATTTCGGTTCCGATCTGACGCTCGCACCCAAGCAGGGCGCCTCGCTGATCTATGATGGAGCGACCTCGCGATGGCGTCATACCGGCGCGGGACTGATCTCGGGCCTGTCGATCGGAAACGGTCTTGCCGGTTCATCCAATCCGATTGTTTCCGGTGGCGAGATCAGGCTCGATGCATCCTGCTTGCGTGGATATATCGCCGGACTGACGCTGGCCAACAATGCGTCCGATGCGGTCAATGACATCGACATTGCGCCTGGCATTGCGACAGCCGGCGATCAAACCGCGATCCTCAAGCTTGCCTCGTCCCTGACCAAGCGTCTCGACGCTGCCTGGACAGCCGGTACTGGCAATGGCGGGCTGGACACGGGAAGCATTGCCAACACGACGTATCACGTCTGGCTGATCCAGCGCTCCGACACAGGGATTGTGGATGCGCTGTTCTCTGCGTCCGCGTCATCTCCGACGATGCCGGCGAACTACGATCGCAAGCGGCGGATCGGCTCGATCATCCGGTCCTCCGGTGCAATCCTGGCCTTCTCGCAATCGGGCGATCAGTTTCTCTGGAAGTCGCCGCCGATGGACTGGAATGTGACCAATCCCGGGACCGCGAGCGCTACCCGCACGCTGACGGTGCCCTCGGGCATTCAGGTCGTTGCGACCGTGACGTCCTGGATGTTTTCAAGCATGAACACCAGCATTGCCATCTATCTGAGTTCGCTCGACCAGACCGATCTTCCGGCAGCCACTGCCGGCCCGTTCAGTCATGCATCGATCGTTCCCGGTGACAGCTCGAGCCATAGCGATTCCGCTGTCATCGTCTTGAGGACGAATACGTCGGCGCAAATCAGAATGAATCTGTCCGCCAGCGATGCGACGACGCAAGTGCGCGGGATCACGCACGGCTATGCCGATGCACGCGGACGCTTTGATTGAGGCGCGAAACGCGGCAACGCAACGGCAGCCGTGTGAGCATTGGCAATATCCTCCTTGTACGCGAGCAGCGATATGACGAACACCGTGAGCCGGATCGTCAGCGACGAAACGCTGTCACGCATTATCCAGATCGAGAGCGCCGGCCGGGCCGATGCGCGGGCGCGCACCTCAAGCGCAACGGGGCTTGCCCAGTTCGTTAGTGCGACATGGCTCGCGACAGTGCGCAGGCATCGGCCTGATTGGTTCAAGGATCGCACGACGGCACAGGTACTGGCGCTGCGACTCGATGCGCGATGTGCCATCGAAATGCTGGCGCGGTTCAGCGAAGACAATACAGCGATCATCGGTGCGGGCAGGAGCGATGGCGATTTGTATCTCGCTCACTTCGCAGGAGCCGGTACTGCTCGCAAATTGTGCCGAGCGATTCCGTCCTCACCGGCATCGTCGGTGTTCAGTGCCGCCGCGATTGCCGCAAATCCATCGATCCTGTCCGGGCGGACATGCGGGGAGGTGAGAGCGTGGGCGGCGCGGAAGATGGCTGCCGCCGGCGATCGCAACTGGATCGCGATTTATATGCAGGGCGCAAAGCCGGTGACGCCCCCGGCAGTCAAACGGATTGCGAAGGGAACGGCCGCGGGCGCGGCGGCGACCGTTGCGGCCGGCGCGCAGCAGAATTGGTCCGTGTCTCACTGGCTCATCGCGGCGGGTTTCCTTTTGCTGATTGCAGGGATTGCAGGCGCGGTCTGGTGGTGGCGATCCCGCCATGCACCGAACAAGATCGAACAGTGCGAGGGTAGCGATGGATTGGTCTGACGTTGCAAAGCAGGTCGTCGCACTCGGTGCGCCGATTCTGGGGACGGCACTCGGCGGACCGCTCGGTGGGGCGGCTGGCAAGATCCTTGCCGAAGTCATTGGCGCCGCTTCGGCGACACCGCGCGATGTCGGCGCGGCGTTGCCGTCATGTCCGGTCGACCGGATTGCGGAGGCGGAGATCCGCTGGGCGGAGGTGATCCGCGCCGAGGCGGACGCCCAGCGTGTGGCGATCGCCGAGACGCAGCAGACGATCCGCGCCGAACTCGCCAGCGACGATGTCGTGCAGCGCTGGTGGCGGCCGCTTTATGCGGTGGAACTGACGCTGGAATGCGCCGCACTGTGGGCGGTGCTGGTGCATGAGTTCTGGACCGGCGACCTGCAAACCATCCATGCGCTGGTCGGCGCGACCGCACTGCTTGTCGCCTACTGGGGTTTCCGCTTCGGCGTCCTCGGGGTCTACATCAGCGGCCGGACTCGGGAGAAAGTGAGCGCTGCGACCGGTCAGGACGTGCCGGGCGCGCTCGGCCAGCTGGTCAAAACCGTCATGAAGAAAAAGTAAGAATCGGGACCTGCGGCTGTTCATCGCGCGTTCACGCCACGCCATATGAAATTGGCATGCCTGCGAAAGCGGCGGTATGATCGCCGCTGTTCGCGTGCGGCTTGAGTCGGCGGCCCGCCGGCATGTGATCGCGGAGACCGGATTTGCGCCTGCTTGTCGTGGAAGACGATCCCGACCTCAATCGTCAGCTGGTTACGGCGCTGTCCGACGCCGGTTATGTGGTCGATCGTGCATTCGACGGCGAGGAGGCGCTCTTTCTCGGCGAGAACGAGCCCTACGACGCGGTGGTGCTCGACATCGGTTTGCCGAAAATGGACGGTATTTCGGTGCTCGAAGCCTGGCGGCGCAACGGCCGCTCGATGCCGGTGCTGATCCTGACCGCCCGCGACCGCTGGAGCGACAAGGTGCAGGGCTTCGATGCCGGCGCCGACGACTATGTCGCCAAGCCTTTCCACCTCGAGGAAGTGCTCGCACGCATTCGCGCACTGCTGCGCCGGGCCGCAGGCCATGCGCAGAGCGAACTCGTCTGCGGACCGGTGACGCTGGATACCCGCACCAATCGGGTCAGCGTCGGCGGCAACCCGATCAAGATGACGTCGCACGAATATCGCCTGCTGGCCTATCTGATGCATCATGCCGGACGCGTGGTCTCGCGCACCGAACTCGTCGAGCATCTGTACGATCAGGACTTCGACCGCGACAGCAACACCATCGAAGTGTTCGTCGGCCGCATCCGCAAGAAGCTGGATGTCGATATCATCCAGACCGTGCGCGGGCTGGGTTATCTGCTCGCGCCTCCGGCCGATGCGCGATAGCTCGCTCGCCACCCGGCTGTTCCTGTCGGCAACCGCCTGGGTGGTGATCATTCTCGTCGTCACCGGGATCGCGCTGTCGTCGGTTTACCGGCAGGCGTCTGAGCGCGCATTCGATCGCCGCCTCAACCTTTATCTGCGCACGCTGATCGCCGAAATCGCCACGCCGGACGATGCGACGGAGAAGGACAAGGACACGCAGTCGCTCGGCGAGCCGCTGTTCGAGCTGCCGCTGTCCGGCTGGTACTGGCAGATCACCCGCATCGACGGCACCAAGCAGGAGGTGCGGGCGTCGCGCTCGCTCTGGGACAAGAAGCTGCCGCGGCTCGAGGACGAAGCGATCGAACTCAACACCGCCGGCTTGCGGATCGGCTACATCGCCGGCCCTGAGGATCAGCGGCTGCGCGCCGCGGAACGGCCGGTCGATCTCGGCACCGATGGCCGATTCCTGGCCGTGGTCGCAGGCGATGCGACCGAAATCTTCGAAGAGACGCGGGCGTTCGACGTCTACCTTGGCGGCACGTTTCTCGCGCTCTCGATCGGCCTCATCATCACCACCATCTTTCAGGTGCGCTACGGCCTCGCACCGCTGAAGCGTATCTCGCAGTCGCTTGCCGATATCCGCTCCGGCCGCGCCGAACGCCTTGAGGGGCAGTTTCCGCTGGAGATCGCGCCGCTGGCGCGCGAAACCAACGCGCTGATCGACGCCAATCGCGAAATTGTCGAACGCGCGCGCACGCATGTCGGCAATCTGGCGCATGCCATCAAGACACCGCTGTCGGTGATCGTCAACGAAGCGAACAGTCACGGCGGCGATGCATTCGCCGCAAAAGTGCTGGAGCAGACCGACGTGATGCGCAGTCAGGTGGCGCACCATCTCGAACGCGCGCGGATTGCGGCGCGGGTCACGGCCGTCGTCAGCGTCACCGACGTCAGCCCGGTGATCGAGGCGTTGCGGCGGACGATGGAAAAGATTCACCGCGACCGCGGCATCATTGTCGATGCAGTGGTGCCGCCGGACCTGAAGTTTCGCGGCGAGCGGCAGGATCTCGAGGAGATGGCCGGCAACCTCGTCGACAATGCCTGCAAATGGGCGCAGGAGAGAGTGCTGATCGAGGTGCTGTCGGAGCGCGTGCCCAACAGCGACCTCGACCCGGCGCTCAAGATCATCGTCGATGACGACGGCAAGGGTTTATCCGCCGAGGAGCGCGATCAGGTCGCACGCCGTGGCCGGCGGCTCGACGAATCCAAGCCCGGGTCCGGCCTCGGCCTCTCGATCGTGGTCGAGCTGGCGGGGCTTGATCGCGGGAAGCTTGAACTGGGCACCGCGCCAACGGGGGGATTGCGGGCAGTTTTGACCCTGCCGGGGGTGTAGGGAAGCCGTCTTCTGGTCTTCTCGCAGCGTCTAATGATCCGCCAGCTCGCCCCGATTTCCCACGCCCAACTCCCTGTTCCTAAACGGCTTCTTAACGCAGCCCTTGCTAATACTTCCGATGGGTGCGTGCGCGCCCCAAAGGTCGTGAGCAAATGGGGCCACAGGCGCTTGATCGTCTAAGAGAATTTCTCGCACAGCTGCCGCCGCAGTCGCAGGCGCTGCTGATGCGGGAGTTCGAGCGCGCGGCCGAGAGCGGTCAAGACGCCGCAGTCGCCAACCTGGTCCTCGAACAGCTCCGCAAGGTCGTCCGCCGGGACGCTGACAACGAGCGGCCGAGAGTCGCAGACGCGTCGCGGCTGGTTCTGGAGCCGCTCGAACCGTTCCTCTGCGAGACGAGTAACAGCGCGCCCGGCCAGGTGCGGCGGTCCTCGCTGCTGCCAATCTGGCAATGGCTGCACCGCGAGGCGATTCCAGATGAAGCGCGCAAGCTCGAGGCCGCAATCAACGACGACAAGGATGTCGACAGGGCGATCAGGGCATTCCAGCTCGCAGCCTCCGACGTCATCGCCAAAGCGGTTTCGCCGACGGGCGGGCCCGATAGCCGGTCGCTCGGCCGTATCGGCTCGCCCAGCGTCGTCGAGGACCTGATGCCGGTCGGCGCGGTGCTCGGCGCCCGCGAGGCGCTCGATACCCTCGGCAATCGCTTGCCGCGGACGCTGCGAACGTTCACCGAGTCGCATATCGCTGCGACCATGGATGCGTTGAACGTGCCGACGCTGCAATCGGCGACGATACTGCCGTTTGCGCTGGCGCTGGTGATGCAGCGGCTCGGCTCCTCGTGGCACATCGTCCGGCTCGCCATCAAGGTTGCCGGGTCCGACGACGAAATCCGCGTGGCCGGCACGCCGTTCGGCATCGCCGTCAGCATGGCGATCCACGATCTCGCCTGCGTTGCGCTAACGCTGCGATCCGACATCAAGCGCAGCCGCTTCGACGATATTTCCAGCCATCTCAAGACGGTGCATGACGGCATTCGCGGCCTGCGCACCGAGCTCGATATTCGCAGCGATTCCGCGTGGGGCCGCCAGCTTGCCTCGATCCGCGTCGAAATCTCCAGCGCGTTGCAGTCGGAAATCGAAAGCGTGCCGGGCAGGGTGCGCCGCCTGCTGCGCCAGCGGCCCGACAAGGACATCACCGCCACCTCCAAGATCGACACGATGGATGTCGACGAAACCGTCGCCCTGATCGATTTCGTCGCCACCTGCCGCAACTACGCGAGCGAACTGGCGATCAACGAGGTGACGCTGCGCACCTATTCGGAGTTGCAGCACTACGTCGAGCGGTCGACCGAAGCCCTGGTCGCCTCGCTGCGGACGCCCGACCAGCGGGTACGCGCTTTCCGCAAGGCGCAGGTCGATGCAGCCGTCCGGTTCTGCGAAATCCTGTTCGGCTTCGACTACGCCTCGCTGATGAGCAAGGCGGCGGACAACGCCGTCTATGTCGAGCGCAAGGCCGCGCCCAAGGCCGGCTGAACAACCCTGTCCCCCCTCTCTTAAAAGTCATTCTAATCCGCCTTGCGGTGGCCCGTCCGCCATGGTGTAAGGCTGTGGACTTGCGCGTTTTTTCAGCCGCGCCGGCACTTCTGGAACCCTGCGGAACAGCCGCCCGATGGCGCTTTGGTTTGTGCTTGGACTGATGACCGTGGCCGCGGCGTTTGCCGTGCTGTGGCCGCTCAGCCGTAGCGGCACCGCGACGAACGCGGACAGCGAACTTGCGGTCTATCGCGATCAGCTGGCCGAAGTGGACCGCGACGCGGCGGCGGGGCTTATCGCAGCCGGCGATGCGGATGCCGCACGGGTCGAGATCAGCCGGCGGATGATCGCGGCGTCCGAAGCCGTGCCAGTCGCAGCTGCATCAACTCACCTGGGTGCGCGCCGTGCCGTCGCGATTGTCGCGCTGGCGGCCCTGCCGCTGCTCGCGGGCGGGGTTTACCTCAAGTTCGGTTCGCCTTCGCTCGGCGACTTTCCACTGGCGGAACGTCAGCGGGCTGAGGTCGCAACCGCTTCGCTCGACCGGCTGGTGGCGCAGGTCGAGGCGCATCTCGAAAAGAATCCAACGGACGCACGCGGCTGGGAAGTGCTGGCGCCGGTACTGTTCAAGCTTGGCCGCTTCGACGATGCCGCACGCGCGTTCCGCAATATCATCATCCATAAAGGCGAGAACGCCGCGCGCCGCGCCGATCTCGGCGAGGCATTGTCGGCAGCCGCCGGTGGCGTGATCAGCACCGAGGCGAAAAAGGAATTCGAGCGCGCGGTGGCGCTCGACGCCTCGGAGGTCAAATCGCGCTACTTCCTCGGCGTCGCCGCCGATCAGGATGGCCGCCCCGCCGATGCCCGCAAGATCTGGCAGGACATGCTCGCGGCCGCGCCCGCTGACGCGCCCTGGCGTCCGCTGGTGCAGGCCGCACTGGATCAGGCCGGCGGCGCGGTTGCGGCCACCACCGATGCAGGTGTCGCGCCGGGCCCGACGGCGGAGGATATGGCTGCGGCCAAGGACCTGAACGAGGCGGATCGCAACGTGATGATCCGCGGCATGGTCGATCGTCTCGCCACGCGATTGAAGCAGGATGGCAACGACGTGCAGGGATGGCTGCGGCTGGCCCGCGCCTATATGGTGCTCGGCGAGGCCGACACGGCCCGTCAGGCAATCAGCGATGCGCGGCGGGTGTTCGAGAAAGATGAGCCGCGGTTGCGCGAACTCAACGACGGCGTGAAGCAGCTCGGGATCGGCGGATAGCGGTATGACGCGGAAGCAGCGGCGATTGACGATGATTGGCGGCGCGATGATCGTGCTGGCGATCGCGGCCGGGCTCGTTCTCAACGCGCTGCGTGACTCGATCCTGTTCTTCACGACGCCCGCGGCCGCCGCCGAGAAGCAGATCCCGGCCGGCAAGCGCTTCCGCCTCGGCGGACTGGTCGAGACGGGATCGCTGGTGCGTGGCAACGATCTCGCCGTCAGCTTCAAGGTGACCGACGGGACTGCGACGCTGCCGGTGACGTTCAAGGGCATTCTGCCGGACCTGTTCCGCGAAGGGCAGGGCGTGATCTCGGAAGGCGCGCTCGATGCGTCCGGCGTGTTCCGCGCCGATACGGTGCTCGCCAAACACGACGAGAACTACATGCCGAAGGAGGTCGCCGACGCGCTGAAGAAGCAGGGGCACTGGAAAGACGACTACGGCGCCAAACCGGGAGCCGCGAAGTGACCGCCGAAGCCGGACATTACGCACTCGTTCTCGCGTTTGGCCTCGCGCTGATTCAGTCGGTCGTACCTATGCTCGGCGCGCGCTGGGGCGATGCCGGCCTGATGAATGTCGGCCGCTCGGTCGCGCTTGCGCAGCTGCTGTTCGTTGCGATCTCGTTCGTGGCGCTGACCGCGCTGCACGTCTCGTCGGATTTTTCCGTCGTCAACGTGTTCGAGAATTCGCATTCGCTGAAGCCGCTGATCTACAACTTCACCGGCGTGTGGGGCAACCACGAAGGCTCGATGCTGCTGTGGGTTCTGATCCTGGCGCTGTTCGGAGCCCTGGTCGCGGCGTTCGGCAATAACCTGCCGCTGACGCTGCGCGCGAATGTGCTGGCAGTGCAGGCCTGGATCGCCGCGGCGTTCTATCTTTTCATTCTCGCCACCTCGAATCCGTTCCTGCGCATCGCATCGCCGCCGATCGAAGGTCGCGACCTCAATCCGATCCTGCAGGACGTCGGCCTCGCGATCCATCCGCCGCTGCTCTACATCGGCTATGTCGGCTTCTCGATCTCGTTTTCATTCGCTGTCGCAGTGCTGATCGAGGGCCGTATCGATGCGGCGTGGGCGCGCTGGGTGCGGCCATGGACGCTGATGGCGTGGGTGTTCCTCACGCTCGGCATCGCCATGGGTTCGTACTGGGCCTACTACGAACTCGGCTGGGGCGGCTGGTGGTTCTGGGACCCGGTCGAGAATGCATCGCTGATGCCGTGGCTTTCGGGAACGGCGTTGCTCCACTCGGCGGTGGTGATGGAAAAGCGCAATGCGCTGAAGGTGTGGACGATCCTGCTCGCGATCGTCACCTTCTCGCTGTCGTTGCTCGGAACGTTCCTCGTCCGCTCGGGCGTCCTGACCTCGGTGCATACGTTCGCAACCGATCCGAGCCGCGGCGTCTTCATCCTGATGATCCTCTGTTTCTTTATCGGCGGCAGTCTCGCGCTCTATGCATGGCGCGCGCCCTCGCTGCGGCAGGGCGGGCTGTTCGCGCCGATCTCGCGCGAAGGCGCGCTGGTGCTCAACAATCTCTTCCTGACGACGGCCTGCGTTACCGTGCTGGTCGGCACACTCTATCCG
>JBEIPX010000575.1:0-1687 GCA_040376815.1 Bradyrhizobiaceae bacterium | reverse complement strand
GACGTTGAAGGCCGGCTCATCGAACTGGATCATGTCGACTCCGTCGGCTTCCAGCGCCTTCACCTCCTGATTGAGCAGGTCGGCGAAAGCGAAGGCCATCTTCACCTTGTCGCCGTAATATTTGTCGGCGATCGTATCGATGATCGTCATCGGACCCGGCACGGTGAACTTGAGCTTGCGCCCGGTGTGCTTGCGCGCGGCCTGCGCTTCCAGCGCATGCACACGGCCTTTCAATTGCAACGGCGCGACCACCTGCGGCACCATCGCCTTGTAGCGATCGTTGCGGATGCCCATCTCGACCTTGTGCGCGAAGTCGATGCCTTCGATCCGCTCGAGGAAGCCGTGCACGAAGTGCTGCCGCGCCTGTTCGCCCTCGGTGACGATGTCGATGCCGGCGTCCTCCTGCATCTTCACGGCGAGCAGCGTGGCGTCGCGCTTGGCGTTGTTGAGTTCGGCGCCCTCGAGCTTCCATGGCGCCCAGAGCTTGTTCGGCTCGGCAAGCCATTCGGGCTTCGGCAATGAGCCGGCGACAGTGGTCGGAAACAGCATGGCGTCCCTCTCGATGGTTCTGATTTCAGTTTCTGATTTTGATCTGACTTGCCACGCAGCGACGCATCCGTAAATCCGCCAATGGTCACGAAGTTGTTTGCTGCATAGCGGTGCTTTTGGCGGCGGTTTCCGCGATTGGCCATTTCAAGGGGCAGGGTTTAGGATCGTGGTCCAACAAGAACACCAAAGCTGATCGGGAATGCCCGCCATGATCGAATTTTTCTTCGATTGCTCCAGCCCCTGGACCTATCTCGCGTTCCACAACATCCAGCCGCTGGCCACAGAGACCAAGACGCAGATTGCGTGGCGGCCGATCCTGGTCGGCGGCATCTTCAACTCGGTCAACCCGAGCGTGTATGCCTCGCGCGAAAAGCCGGTGCCGGCGAAGGCGCGCTACATGCTGAAGGACCTGAACGACTGGGCGCGCGCATCCAACCTCGCGATCAAGATGCCGCCGAGCGTGTTCCCGGTGAACAGCGTCAAGGCGATGCGCGGCTGCATTTACCTGGAACCGGAAGGCAAGCAGGTCGCCTTCGCGACCGCCGTGTTCGAAGCGTACTGGGGCGGCGATCAGGACATCTCGCAGGATGCGGTGCTGGCGAAAATCTGCGAGCGCATCGGCGTCGATCCGGCGAAGTTCTTCGCGGGCATCAGCGAGCAGGCGGTGAAGGATCAGCTCAAGGCCAACACCGATGAAGTGATCGCGCGCGGCGGCTTCGGCTCGCCGACGATCTTCATCAACACAACCGACATGTATTTCGGCAACGACCGGCTGCCGCTAATCCGCGACGCGTTGCTGCGCGGCAATCAATCTTCGGCAGCTTGACGCAATGCCGAATACCGCCGATCTGAAGTTCCTGCATCGTTGCTGCAAGTTCAAACCAGGAACTTCAGATCGAAAGCGGTATTCGATTCAAGATTCCCTAATACCCTTTCGTTTCCGAAGTTCGTTTGAGAGACCGCTGCCATGACTGACGAACTTCGGAAACGGGGTATTAGAGCCGTTGTCTGCCGCGAACTTGGCCTACCGGAAAGCCTGAAGCTCGAGACGTTCGAGTCGAAGCCGCTGAAGCCGGGGCAGGTGCGCATTGCCGTGCGCGCGGCCGGCATCAACTTTCCCGACGTGCTCATGGCGCAG
>JBEIPX010000367.1:0-3744 GCA_040376815.1 Bradyrhizobiaceae bacterium | reverse complement strand
GATACCGGCGCCGACTTGTCCGATGCCCGGTTCGCGATGCGCGATGCCGGTGTTGATCACCGGCGCCAATCCAGTCTCGACGACAAGACGAACGTCGATACCGGTCGGCACGCCGGCGAAATCGAGCGCCGCGATCGTCCACTCCGGATTTTGTCCGACTGTGATCTCACCCATGGCGCGCGTGAACGTACCGGCGGAGGACGGCGATCCGGCGCCGATGAAGCCCGCGACCGCGGGTGCAGCGGCCATCGCAAAGCCGCCGAGACCGATGGTTTCCACGATCGCCGAGTCGCCCATGTCGGGGTTGGCGTCGTTCTTCGAGAAGCCTGCGAAATACAGTCCCTCCGGCATCTCGACCGGCGCCGTGAACCACGTGTCGCCCAGTCCGCTGACGCGGATGCCGAAGTCGGTGCCGTTGCGGCACATGGCGGTGACCACCGTCGAGCCGCGAATGCCCTTGGCCGGATCGGTGAGCGCCTTGCCCATCGCCATCGCGATGTTGAGGAAGAACTGATCGTTTTGCGCGATGAACGCGACGCAATCGGCGGTGACGTTGTTGTCGGTCGCCGTGCGCACCAGCGACGGGCCGATCTCGCGCAGGAACACGCTGGAGCAGGCGAGATTGCGCTGATGCATCTCGTCGCCCATCGCCAGCCCGCGCGCGATGATCGATTTCAGATCGATGCCGCCGCGGGCGCGGATGGCCTTCGCCAGCGTCGGCCCGAATACGTCGCGCAGCCAGGCGAGGCGCGCCAGCACGCTCTCGTCATTGCCGCCGAAGCGCATGACCTTGCCGAGGCCTTCGTTGATCGCGCAGTAGGCGCGATTCCCGAACCTGGTGTTCTCGACGACGAACAGCGGCATCGACACCGTGGTCATCCCGGTCATCGGCCCGACTGCGCCAAAGTGATGGTTGGGATGGAATTCGACGCCGCCATTGGCCGCAAGCTCGACGGCAGCCTTGAGATCGGGCGCCCAGCCCTCGAACACGATGGCGCCGGCGACTGCGCCGCGCATCGGCCCGCACATCCGGTCCCATGTGATCGGCGGGCCCGCGTGCAGGATCATCCGGTCCTTCAAACCTTTCAGCACCTCGCGCGCCGGAAGAACATCGACGAGCTTGGGCTCGCCTTCCAGAATGCGCGCCAGCGCTTGTTTGTTGGCTTCCTCGATCAGCTTCATGGCCGCCTCACACGCCGAGCTTCGCCAGCAGCGCGGCCATCTTCGGATCGCCCCCGGCCGGCGGCGACCAGTCGACGTGCGTGACCGCGATGCCGCAGTCCTGAAGGTCCTTGATGAAACCATCGAGACCGACATTCACGACTTTCACTTCGCTCGTCAGCAGGGCCTGGTATGGCGGCTGTTCTGGCTTGTTCGTCACGAGCGGGTCCTCCGGCTTTCGATGTGGTGAATTTAGTAAGAAAGTTCTTACTTTGTCAAACAGGTTTGGCGCAAGCCTGCCGTCCCAATAAGTAATAAGGTTCTTACTTATCGAGCGTCAAGGCGCGCGACACGGCCCGCAAGACAACCAGCACCCCGGCCATTCCGTCACGCCCGGAGGTGTGTCCGACCGCCGAGACTGCCGCGAGCGCGGGCTCGACCTTCTCCGTGTTTCCGCTGATGATGGCGTGAATTGCGTCGTGCAGGACCGCAGCTCCGTAGCCGCGCGATGCCGCTTCAAGATGCGCGCGGCTGATGTCGCCGGTGCGATCGAGCGCGCCGTTGCACGCCGCCCAGAGCGCATCCCTGGCATCGGTGTGTCCGAGAGCGGCGAGCGCGAGCAGCGCGCCAATCAGGACATCGTCGCCTGACGGCGTCAGGCCGGGACCGAGCCCGATCAGTTCGGCAAGTGCCACGCGATCCGCCGGCGCTGGCGAATGCTCCGCGCGCCCGGCAATCCGTTCAAGCGCGTGCACACCCGGTATGGCCGCCGCGAGCAACGGCGATGAGGATGCCGGAGTTTTCGTTCTGCCCAGCGCAGCCAGCCCCTCGTCTGCCGGCATTGCGTCCCAGACCCGATCCGCAACCCGCAAGCCCGCAAGCAACTGCGCCTTTGTCCATGCCGGCGCCGGCTCCGGCGTCCAGATCGGCGCGCCGGCGAGGCTGACAAGCGGCGCCCCATCCACATGAAGCATACTTGCCGCAACCGTTACGCGTTGCCCGACCGCAAACGCACTTGACGGCCAACCCTCACACAGAACATGCAGCGGCCCAGACCCGATGCTGAACGCTCCAATGCAAATCCAGCGCGCGCCCAATGTTGCGTAGAAGCTGCGATCGAACGCGGCGGCGATGCGCCCGCTGCTCTCTCGCTGCAACGCCTCATTCGCGAGAACGCCGACTTCGACTGCACGACAGGAGACGAATTCTCCAGGCGACAGCAGACCAGTAGCATCGCGATCGTGCGGCATGGGTGACACCCTGCTTGTACAGCAGAAGCCAGATCAGATCAGGTCCAGAACCTTGCCCGACGCCGATGCGCTCTTTATCCGAACCGGCTTTGCCGGTTCGGCGACGAGCCAGGTGATGATTACATCTTGTGCGTGGGCCTGGCGCTCCTTCAGCCACTTCGGATCGCCGATGTCCTTGTTGAACATCGCCGTCAACGTGTAGCGGTTGGAGATGTGGAAATAGCTCATGGCCGTGATCGTGACGTAGAGCTGAATCGGATCGACGTCGGTACGAAAGGCCTTGGCCGCAACGCCGCGCCGCAGGATGCTTTCGATGCTCGCGACCAGCGGCAAAGTCAGCTCAGCGATCTTGCGCGACTTTTTGAGATTCTTCCCGCGCTGCAGGTTCTCGGTGTTGATCAGCGCGATGTAATCCTGGTGATCGCGGAAGAACGTGAACGTGAAATTGATGAGTTCGCGCATGGCCTCGACCGGATCGAGATTGTCGAGATTGAGCCGCTGCTCGGCAGCACGGATTTCCGTATAGACGTGCTCGAGCACGGACAGATAGAGGCCGTTCTTGTCACCGAAATAGGCGTACAGAAGGCGCATGTTCGCCTTCGCGCGCTGGGCAATCGCCTCGACCCGGGCACCGCCAAGACCATTGCGGCAGAACTCGAATGTCGCCGCGCGCAGGATCGCTTCCTTGGTGAGAGCGGAGTCCCGTGTGCGCTTGCCGCGCGTGGCCGTGCGGCCGCCTCTGGCGATTGTCGTCGTTTCGGTCATGGCGTGCGCTTCGCTCCCTCCATATCCGGTTCGCTCAACGAGCTGCCGTCACGACCGCACCACCCTGCGCGATCAGACGGCCGTTCTTGTAGACATCGCGCGGCTTCGGCCGCGCCACGACTGCTTCCTGAACATTTTCGGCGTCGAGCACGACGAAGTCCGCCGCAGCACCTTCGACGATGCCGTAGCTCTCGAGACCGAGCGCACGCGCTGCATTGGTAGTCACCATCTCAAGCGCGAATGCAAGATCGGCATCGGTGCTGAAGCCCGAGCGGTAGCCGATGATCATCGCCCGTTCAAGCAGGTCGCCATCGCCATAGGGCCACCAGGAGTCGCGGATGTTGTCGTTGCCGCCGAACACGTTGACGCCGGCATCGCGCAGCAGAAGCACCGGTGGGAAGGCGCGCGCGCCGGGCGCGTTCGTCAGGATCGCAACGCCCGCGTCCGCAAGCTGTGCGGCCGTGCGCAGCGCCACATCGCGGGATACCTGGCCGAGAGCATAGGCGTGGCTAATCGTTACCTTGCCGCCAAGCGACAGCGCCTTGGTTCGGCGCGCGATTTCCTCGAT
>JBEIPX010000469.1:0-2739 GCA_040376815.1 Bradyrhizobiaceae bacterium | reverse complement strand
GCGCCATGCGGATGCGACCGTCGTCATCCCGATGGATTTCCTGCGCGTGCCGCTCAGCGCGGCGGTCGGCTGGCTCGTCTACAACGAGAGCCTCGACTTCTTCACCGCCGCCGGCGTCGTGCTCATCCTGTTCGGCAACCTGCTCAATCTGCGGCGGGCGCCGGCAATCAGCAAAAGCGCTCAGGCCTCCGCATAGACCGGATAGTCGGTATAGCCTTTCGATCCGCCCGAGTAGAACGTCGCGCGGTCGTAAGGCGTCAGCGGCACGTTCTTGCGAATGCGCTCCGGCAGATCCGGGTTCGAGATGAACAGGCGGCCGAAGGCGATTGCGTCGGCATTGCCGGCGGCGACCATCGCGTTGGCCGTGTCCGGGCGGAAGTTGCCGGCGGCGATCAGCACGCCCTTCCAGTGCGGCCGGAACAGCTCGGCGGCTGACGGCACGTTCTGATGATCCACTTCAGCCTGGCCCGCGCCGCTTGCACGCGGCTCGATGAAGTGCAGATACGCCGGCTTCAGTTCCGACATCCTCTCGACGACATGCGTGTAGAGCGGCATCGGCTCGGCTTCGCCGCTGTCGTTGGCGATGCCGAACGGCGACAGCCGCACGCCGACGCGCTCAGCTCCCCAGACGCCGATGACGGCCTTCGTCACGTCGAGCAAGAGGCGCGCACGATTCTCGATCGAACCGCCATATGCATCCGTGCGCAGGTTGGTCTTCGATTGCAGGAACTGCTCGAGCAGGTAGCCGTTGGCGCCGTGAATCTCGACGCCGTCGAATCCGGCAGCGAGCGCATTGCGCGCTGCATCCGCGTAGCTCGCGATGATGCCGGGAATCTCGGTGGTTTCGAGCGCGCGGGGCGTCTCGAACGGTTCGCGTTTGAAGGCGGCGGTGAATGCCGTTCCGGCCGGGCGCACGGCGGAGGGCGCAATCGGCAGGCCGCCACCCGGTTGGTGCGACGAATGCGAAATACGGCCGACGTGCCAAAGCTGAAGAAAGATCAGTCCACCTTTGGCGTGAACGGCATCGACGACTTTCTTCCAACCGGCGACCTGCGCCTGCGAATGAATGCCCGGTGTGCGCGGCGCACCTTGTCCTGACAGCGCCACCTGTGATGCCTCGGCTATGATGAGGCCGTCCTTGGTCGCGCGCTGGCCGTAGTATTCGGCATTCAGCTCGACCGGGGCGAGTTCATCCGCGCTGGCGCGCATCCGTGTCAGCGGCGCCATCGCGACGCGATGGGAGAGGGTGTAGGGGCCAAGCTTCAGCGGCGAAAACAGTGACATCAAGAACTCCAGTTAGCGTCGAACAGAGGGATTGATCTTCGTATTAATTGGGATGCACGAGCGATTTCGCGATCATGCAATGAATGCCCTTCGAGCCGTTGACCGTCTGCGTCACGCGCAGATCGGCGGCAAGGCTGCAGAACATGTAGGCATCCTCACGCGAAAGCTTCGCCTTTTCGCCAAGCAGCACGATCATGTCGCGCAGCGCCCGTACCGCGCACTGGTCGAGGTCAGGATCGATTCCCATGGTGATGTAATGGGTCAGCGTCTCGGCGCGCGGCGAGGTCAAGCGCACATCCTTCCGTACGGTGAAGGCGAAGCGGCCCTGCAGCGCGGTTTCGATGGCGGTGACACATACTTCGCCGTCGCCCTGCACCGCATGGCCGTCGCCGCATGAGAAGAGCGCGCCCTTGACGAACACCGGCAGCAGGAGCTTCGCGCCGACGAGAAGCTCCTTGTTGTCGAGGTTGCCGCCCATCGCGCGTGGCACCAGCGAGGAGATGCGGCCCCATGCCGGCGGCGGTGCGACGCCCATCACGCCGAAGAACGGCGAGAGCGGAAGATCGAAGCCCCACGGCATCCGGCCGGTGTTGCGCTTCAGGTCGAGGGGGATGTTGATCTGGCGCGGATCGGGGAAATCGTCGGGAAGGGTGCCCATCAACGGACGGATGGCGTTCCAGCCCCAATCCTGCCGCAGCTGAATATCGAGAATCTCGATCTCCAGCACATCGCCCGGCTCTGCGCCTTCGATCGCGATCGGTCCGGTGAGGATATGGCCGGGCAATTGCCGCTCGTTGCGATCGTGGATCTCCTTCATTTCCGGCGGGATGTGGAACTTCGCCGGATCGGGCAGGACGCTTGGACCGCCGCTGACGGTATCGATCGTCACCTCATCGCCGCTTGCAATAGTGAGGACGGGTTTGAGGGCTGCTTCGAAGAAGCCCCAGTGGCACGTCTCGGAGCTGGACCGAAGGTGGTGATGCGACATGACGATGCTTTGCTCTGTGGCCGGACAATCGGCGGCCGAAGAGCATCACGCGGCGATAGCTGAAGGCAAGGGGGTTGATACGGCGATTGGGCGTGCGTTGCACGCATGCCGCCGCGCAAAATCGTCAGCGGCGCTGCGCTGTCAGCCAGTCGAGAACGTCGCTCCACAGCGCCTTCGGCATCGTCCGCTTGAAGAAACCGAAATGCCCGATCTGTTCGAGGCCGTAGTCGCCGGGGTTGATCGTGCGGCGCGTCACAGCCGCGTTGGCATAGAAGGTCGTGAGCTCGTCGATGGCCTGTGCCGGTGCGGTTCGGTCGTCGCTGAAGCCGATGAACAGCGCCGGCTTTCGGTAGCTGTGGAAATGCTCGCGGATGGCGCGGCCCCGAGAATCGGAAATGTAGTGCCGGTTGCGGCCCCAGCGCGACCATGTGAGCGCGAGGCTCGCCGGCATGTCTTCCATCCCGGAG
>JBEIPX010000133.1:0-7704 GCA_040376815.1 Bradyrhizobiaceae bacterium | reverse complement strand
GAGGACATCGAGGCGATCGTCACAGACGCATCGGGGCTTGCGCTCGATCCGATCGTCGACGGCGCTTTTGCCGGACGCACGGCCGATGTCGAAGTCGCCTTTCGCAAGGCGATGGCGTCGGGTGTCTATCCCGGCATGATCATCATGTCGGCGCAGCGCCACGCAGCCCAGCTGCACAAGGCCGCGCTGACCGTCGAAGACGGCACGCCCGCGTCGGCGATCGTGGAGAGCGCGTTTCCACGCCTGCACTTCTCGCGCAAGAGCACGGTCGAAACCGCACTGCGCAACCTGAGCTCGGACAAGCTGCTCCAGATCATCCAGCAGCTCGCCACCGCCGCTTACGACATGCGCAAGCAGTCGTCGCTGGCGGCAACGATTGCACAACGGGCCCTTCTGGCGATTGCCGCGAACGCGCGGCGGCGGGGATAATCGCGGACGGCCTTACCGCCCGGCTTCAAGCCGCCTCAGGATCTCGTCGAGCTGATCGAGATCGCGGTAGTTGATCTGCACCATACCACTCGGGCCGCGGTGATTGACGCTGACCTTAAGACCGAGCGCGTCGCTGATCCGCTTTTCCAGCGCGACCGTGTCCGCATCCTTCTCCGCCTTGCCGGCGCGCGCCTTCTGCGGCGCGCGTTCGGGGACACCGGCCTCGTGCGCGAGCGCTTCGACCTGGCGTACGTTAAGACCCTCGTCGACGATCCGCTTCACCAGCGCCTGCCAGTCGGCGACGCCGATCAGAGCGCGCGCGTGACCGATCGTCAGCTTGCCGTCGGCGAGATAGCCCTGCACCTCGTCCGGCAGCTTCGTCAGTCGCATCATGTTGGCGACGTGGCTGCGGCTCTTGCCGACGATGCGCGCGATATCCTCGGCGCTGCGTTTGAACTCCGTGGCCAGCGCATGATAGCCCTGCGCTTCCTCGATCGGATTGAGGTCTTCACGCTGCACGTTCTCGATGATCGCGATCTCGAGCGCATCGGCATCGCTGACATCCAGCATCACCACCGGAACGTCGTGCAGCCCGGCGCGTTGCGACGCGCGCCAGCGGCGTTCACCGGCGATGATCTCGAAGCGATCGTTCTGGCCCTTCACGGGGCGCACCACGATCGGCTGGATGACGCCGTGCTCCTTGATCGAGGCCGCGAGTTCGTCGAGCTCCGCATCGGCGAAGGCGCGGCGCGGGTTGCGCGCGTTCGCCTTCAGGAATTCGATCGGCACCCGGCGCGGCGTCGCACGCGGCCGCTCCACATGCGCGGCTTCGCCGCCAACATCGCCGATCAGGCTCGCAAGTCCCCGGCCCAATCGCGAACGCTCGTCGGCCATCGCCATCTCCCTCGAACTCAACTTTGCGCTCCCGTCACTTCCAAGCCGTATTCTGTTCACGGCATACAGCCGCGTGCGATATGCGAAGTCAGTGCGCGCGTAACTCGCGCTCGCGCTGGATCACTTCGGTCGCGAGCTTGAGATACGCTTCGCTGCCAACGCATTTCAGATCGTAGACCAGGACCGGCTTGCCGTAGGACGGCGCTTCCGAGATGCGGACGTTGCGCGGGATCATGGTGTCATAGACCTTCGCGCCCATGAACTGGCGCACGTCGGCGACGACCTGATTCGACAGGTTGTTGCGCGAGTCGAACATGGTCAGCACGATACCGTGGATCGACAGGTTGGGATTGAGCGTCGAGCGCACCTGCTCCACCGTCTGCAGCAGCTGGGACAGACCTTCGAGCGCGAAGAACTCACACTGCAACGGCACGAGAATGGCGTGCGACGCCGCCATTGCGTTGACGGTGAGTAGGTTCAGCGACGGGGGGCAGTCGATCAGCACGTAGGTATAATCGGTACCGGGCGCAGCGTCGGCGTTCAGCGCCGCGATTGCGTCGCGCAGACGGAAAGCGCGGTCGCGGGTGTGGCCGAGTTCGAGCTCAAGGCCGGAGAGATCCATGGTGGAGGCGGCGATATGCAGCCGTGGCACTGCGGTCTCGACCACGGCCTCGCGCAGCACGGCTTCGCCGATCAGCACATCATAGGTCGAGCAGTTACGGTTGCGGCGATCGATGCCAAGGCCGGTTGAGGCGTTGCCCTGCGGGTCGAGATCGACGATCAGCACCCGCTCGCCGATAGCGGCCAGCGCCGTGCCGAGGTTGATGGCGGTCGTGGTCTTGCCGACGCCGCCCTTCTGGTTGGCGAGCGAAATGATGCGCGGATGACCTGCAGCATATGCTTCCTGGCCGGTATCCTTTTGATTTGAATGATGATTATCGTTCATTGTCCCGCCCGCGATGCTGCAGCATTGCTGCGCTGCACAATTCTATTGACTTCAACCACCCAGCCGTCGCCCGTCTGGCTTCGATGGAGCTTTGGTTCAATATTCCAATATTTAGTAGCTTCCGTCAATTCTGACTCTATATCTTGTCCTTTGAGAAACAGCGCTTGCGCACCCTGTTTCACAAATGGCTCCGCGAAGCCGAGCAACAGATGTAGCGGAGCAACCGCCCGCGCGGTCACGCAATCCACCGGCCCCAGCGAGCTGTCCCCGACATTCTCGATATCCAGCTCTTCGATCGACTTGGCGTGGACCTGACCGCTCCCGCTCGCGACACGAATTGCCTCGCGCAGGAACGCCGCCTTCTTGCCGTTGCGCTCGACCATGTGAACCACGCCACCGGCGTCCTTCATCGCACAGGCCAGCACCACGCCGGGAAAGCCGCCGCCACTGCCAAAGTCGAGCCAGGTACGGGCTCGCGGCGCCAGCGTCAGAAGCTGCAATGAATCAGAGATATGCCGGGTCCAGAGATTTGGAAGCGTCGACGGCGCCACGAGGTTTGTTTTCGCCTGCCACTCCAGCAGTAACGCGATGTAGCGATCGAGCCGCGCCTCTGTTTCATGTGAAACAGGAGTCAGGGCCAAGGCCGCTGCCTTGTCTGCGCTCAAGTCGATCGCCGGACTTTGCTTTGTTGATTTCGCCATCCGCATCCTTTGCGCCGGCCTATCGGCTTTAGGCGCTCGCAGTCGCTCCGCGCCGGTTCTCACGCCGCAAATAAGCAGCAAGGATCCCGAGCGCCGCCGGCGTCATACCGTCGATGCGGCCGGCCTGGCCGACCGTCATTGGCTGCACAGCTTCGAGCTTGCTCCGGGCTTCGTTGGAGAGTCCGGGCACGAGGCGGTAATCGATCCCCGCCAGCACCAATCCTTCATCGCGCCGGAAGGCTGCGAGGTCCGCGCTCTGACGCTTGAGATAAACGTCGTAGGTCGCGTCGATCTCGACGTGCTCGGCGATCGACGCATCGATTGCGCCAAGCTCGGGCCAGATTGCGGTGAGCTTGCCCCAGCTGATCTCCGGATACGCCAGCAGCTCGAACGCGCTTCGGCGCTGTCCGTCGCGATTCAAGTTAAGCCCGTGGCGCAGGCCTTCCGTGGGTGTCAGCGACAACGATTTCGACAGCGCCTTCGCAGCGTCGAGCGACGCCATCTTTTTCACGTGAAACGCCGCGCGCGCTTCGCCAACGCATCCGAGCGCGATGCCTTTGTTCGTCAGCCGCTGATCCGCGTTGTCCGCGCGCAGCGTCAGCCGATACTCGGCGCGCGAGGTGAACATGCGATACGGCTCGGTGATGCCGCGTGTGACGAGGTCGTCGATCATCACGCCGAGATAGCCATCCGCGCGATCGAACACGATCTCCTTCGCGCCACTGGCAAAAAGCGCCGCGTTGAGGCCGGCAACCAGCCCCTGCGCTCCGGCTTCTTCGTAACCCGTCGTGCCATTGATCTGCCCGGCCAGAAAAAGACCCGGCACGCGCTTCGCCTGTAAGGTCGGATCAAGCTCGCGCGGATCGACATGGTCGTACTCGATCGCATAGCCCGGCCGAACCATCCGGGTCCGCTCAAGCCCCGGAATCGTGGCGACGATCGCGAGCTGGACGTCCTCCGGCAGCGACGTCGAGATGCCGTTGGGATAGACCGTCGTATCGTCCAAGCCCTCCGGCTCGAGGAAGATCTGATGGCCGTCCCGGTCGCCAAACCGCACGATCTTGTCCTCGATCGAGGGACAATAACGCGGTCCGCGGCTCTGAATCTGCCCCGAATACATCGGCGAGCGATGAACGTTGGTCCGGATTACCTCGTGAGTCGCCGCGGTGGTCCGGGTGATGCCGCACTGGACCTGCGGGGTCGTAATTCGGGTCGTCAGGACTGAAAACGGCTCTGGAGGATCGTCTCCGGGCTGCATTTCAACGGCATTCCAGTCGATAGTAGTGCCGTCGAGCCGGGGCGGGGTGCCGGTCTTCAGCCTCCCGAGGCTGAAACCGAACGCTTCGAAGGACCGCGAGAGCCCGAGCGCCGGCGCTTCATCAATGCGCCCGGCTGGCCAGGACTTCTCTCCGAGGTGGATCAGGCCCCGCAGGAAGGTGCCAGTGGTGACGACAATGGCTTTGGCAGAGAGCTCGTGTCCATCCGTCAGGCGAAGTCCCGTAATCCGGTTCTCAGCCTGCAGAAGGTCGGCAGCCTCGCCTTCAATCACCGAAAGGTTGGTGGTTTCCCGGATGGCCGCCTGCATTGCGGCCGCATAGAGCTTGCGGTCCGCCTGCGCTCGGGGTCCGCGCACCGCCGGACCCTTCCGGCGATTGAGGAGCCTGAACTGGATGCCCGCGGCGTCCGCAACCCGGCCCATCAGGCCGTCCAGGGCGTCAATTTCCCGGACGAGATGACCTTTTCCGAGCCCACCAATCGCGGGATTGCAGGACATCGCCCCGACCGTCGCGAATTTGTGGGTCACCAAGGCGGTTTTCGCGCCCATCCGAGCGGAAGCGGCCGCGGCTTCACAACCGGCGTGGCCTCCTCCAATAACGATGACATCGAAGAACGTTGTTGCGGTCATGGCTGCTTCGGGCGCCGCTTGTCCGGCGCGTTCGGCGCGGTTCTACCGCGCGATCGTGAAACCGCAAAGGCAATTGGCATGCATTTTGTCGCCCGTGGTGATGAGCTTCAGGCTCTGTTTCATGTGAAGCAGTCCAACGATTCAGAGAGTAACAGGAACTGTTTCACGTGAAACGCACCACGCGCGCCCAGAACTCACATTTCACGTGAAACAGAATTCGATTCATTACTTTCCGATGCAGAACTCGCGGAAAATTACCTCAAGGATATCGTCCACATCCACCCGGCCGACCAATCGGGCCAATGAATGAATCGCACCTCTTAGTTCTTCCGCGACCAGTTCCAGCGGAAGGTCCGGGAGATCCGTCGCCCGTCCCAACGCGTCGGCAGCGTCGCGCAGAAGCACACGATGCCTGGCGCGGGAAATGACCGCACCCTCGCCCAAACCAAAGAACCCGTCCGCGAAGCGACCCAAGGCAGCAATCAGCTCGGCGACGCCCTCGCCGTTCGTCGCCGAGATATCGTGGCGCGGGTAACCGAAGGTCATGCCGGTCCGGACCTGCGTCGGGTCGTCGACCTTGTTACGCACGAACCAGAGCATCGCACGACCCTTGGCCGAGACGGCCGCATTTAGCGTCTCCTCGCGATCCTCGCATGAGCGCGCCTGTGCATCGATCAGCCACAGCACGAGATCGGCTTCGCCGGCACGGGCGCGGGCGCGGCGCACACCCTCCTGCTCTACCGGATCGTCCGTCTCGCGAATGCCGGCGGTGTCGAGAAGCGTCACCGGATAGCCGTCGAGATCGAGATGCACCTCGATCACGTCACGCGTCGTGCCGGCGTGGGGTGAGACGATCGCAGCTTCGCGACGCGCGAGACGATTGAGCAAGGTCGACTTGCCGACGTTCGGCGCGCCGGCAATCGCGACCACGAGTCCGTCGCGCAGGCGTTCACTTTGTGCCGATGCCGCAAGGGTTTCTTCGATATCATCCAGCAGCGCTACGACCTTTGCGATCGCAGGCTGCGTGAGATCGTCAGGCACATCGCCTTCGTCGGAGAAGTCGATACCCGCCTCGATCAGTGCTGACGCTTCGATGATCTGCCGCCGCCAGCTCTCGGCTTTTTCGCCGAGCAATCCTTTCAACTGACGCAGTGCTTGCTGACGCTGCCGATCGGTATCGGCGTGAATCAGATCGTCGAGACCTTCGGCGTCGGTGAGATCGAGCTTGCCGTTCTCGAACGCACGGCGCGTGAACTCGCCCGGTTCCGCGGGGCGCAGGCCGTCGATTTTCATCAGCGCATGCGTGATCGCAGCGACAACGGCACGGCCGCCGTGAATATGAAACTCGGCGACGTCCTCGCCGGTGGCGCTATGCGGCGCCGGAAACCAGAGCACCACCGCCTCGTCGAGCGGCTCGCCCTCGTCTCGCAGCGTGACGAATTTGGCGTGCCGGGGTTCAGGCAACTCGCCGGCCAAGGCGCGAACCGATTCGCCAGCCGCCGGACCGGACACGCGGACAATGGCGATGGCCGAGGGAGGCCGTCCGGTCGAAAGGGCGAAAACGGTTTTCGTCAAAAGCGATACATCCAAATGAGTTGGTATGCTGCGCAACAATCGCATTGTTGCATCGCAGCATGGCGACTGCCGACCCCAAACGACTTGTGGTTCTGCTGGAGTCAGAAGCGTTTACTTAAGACATTGGCTGCATAGCTCAAGAAATGCACGCGGCCATTTCATCAGCCCCAGCACACACCGCCAGCCGATCTCTCTGGCTCATGCTTGGCCTGATGGCCGCTTCAACCTGGGGTGCTTACGTCGCTCTCGGATTGCGTCTCGATTTGTCCGGCACACTCACGACCGCGTCACTGTGCGTCATCTATCTTGCAATCACGGTGTTCTACCGCACGATCCGCAAAGAGCCGGTCATCGCGACAGCGCTTGAAACGACGGGCCAGCTCCTCCTCGTGATCTTCATTGGCGTGTTGCTGAGCTACGCCGCCGCAGCGGTCCCGCTTCCCTATCGCGATGCCGAATTCTACGCACTCGATCAATGGCTCGGCTTTGAACGCCAGGCATATGTCGCATTCGTCGAGCGCCATCATTAGTGGGCGCTAGATCGCGCTTATCTTTCAATCACGCCGCAAACGCTGCTGCTCGCCGGCGCTTTGATTTTTGCGGATCGAGTTAGCCGGCTGCAGTGCTTCATCATGGCGTTCGGCCTCTCGCTGGCTGTCACGTTGATGATTGCCGCAGCATTACCAGCGACGGCCGCAGGGCTTTTCGTGGATCTACCCGCACGCGGATTCAACACCTATCCGGCCGGTCACTACACGCACGTCACGACGCTCGAAGCATTACGAACTGGCGCACTGACGGCCATACCCGTCACTCAGCTTGAGGCGTTGATCACGTTCCCGAGCTTTCATACCGTGAACGCAATTCTCTTCGCCTGGGCGTTCTGGACGTTACCTTATCTGCGATGGTTCGCCGTTGTCCTCAACGCGCTGATGATCGCAAGCACTCCGACCGCAGGCCTTCACTACTTCGTGGACATCATCGGTGGCGTCGTCGTCGCCGTCGCAGCAATTGCGGTCGCGAAACGGCTGATCAAGCCCTTGCGCGAGCCGTCGCACGCCAGTGCGACGGTTGGTGAGCTGGCGGTGAACTCCCAGCCTGCCTTGTCCTGAACTTCAAACCTGTGCAACGATCCCTCTAGCGATCCACGATCGCGGGAGGCATTCGCCCTTACGTATTCATCGACTCGAAGAAGTCCGAGTTCGACTTGGTGTTGCGCAGCTTGTCGAGCAGGAACTCGATCGCGTCCATCG
>JBEIPX010000492.1:0-2516 GCA_040376815.1 Bradyrhizobiaceae bacterium | reverse complement strand
TGGCGGTCATTCCGGCCGCCGTTTCGAGGAGCGCGCCATGAGCCGCCGCCAGTTTCTAGCCGCATCGATCTGCGCATCGCTTGCCGCGATCGCGCTGGCGAAGGCAGCTCACGCGACGCCTGCTTCGTCTCCGCCGCGCGCTGCAAGCCGCGATGACACAGCCAACACCGCCTCCCCGGATTTTGATGACCGTCCCTGTGGACAAACGGGATTGTCACCGCCGCGTCATGCGGCGCAGCTAGCGTCCGCTCGCGCCCGTCAGCCCCCCGTCCTTTGATCGGGCGCGAATCCAGCGGTCCCCGTCAGTCGCCGCACCTGACCGGGGCCGCTTTCTTTTTCGGCAGTTTTTGGCATGCGACTTTTGGCGCACCAGACAGAGAAGACGCTTGTTTTCGAGCCCGGAATGGTCGGATAAGCTCGCGAGCGCCGGCGCCACCCTGTCCGGCGCAGCCACGTCAGCAGGCCGTTACGGGTTCAGTTCGTCTCGCATGATCCGCGTCGTCGTCATTCTCCTCATTCTCGTGCCGCTGACGCTGGTGCTGCTGCCGTTCCAGCTCATTGGAATCATCTTCAACACTCGCCTGCAACGGACCATCCCGCACATCTATCATCGCATCCTGTGCGCGGTGATCGGCATCCGCATCAGAGAAGTCGGCCAGCGCAGCACCGACAGCCCGGTTCTGATCCTCGCCAACCACTCCTCGTGGATGGACATCTGCATCATCAGCGCGGTCGCGCCGGTGGTGTTCGTCGCCAAGCACGAGATCGCCGGCTGGCCGGTGTTCGGCTGGCTCGCCAAACTCCAGCGTTCGATCTTCATCGACCGGCAGGCGCGCCATCGCACCGGCGCCGCCACCCAGGAGATCGCCGAACGCATGCTGGGCGGCGATGCCGTGGTGCTTTTCGCCGAAGGCACCTCCAGCAACGGCACGCACATCCTGCCCTTCCGCTCGGCGCTGATCGGCGCGGTGCATCACGCGCTCGGCGAAACCACGCACCACACGAGCGTCACGGTGCAGCCGCTGTCGCTGGCCTATGTCAGCCTGTCCGGGCTGCCGATCGGGCGGGCGCTGCGCCAGCGCGTCGCCTGGTATGGCGACATCGATCTGATTCCGCATCTTGCCGGCGTGCTGTCGTCGGGCGCGATCGACGTGACGATCTCCTGGGGCGAGGCGCGATCCTACGACATGAGCGCGAACCGCAAGGTGATCGCGCGCGAGGCGGAGATCGCGGTGCGGCGCATGACGACCGCGGCTCTGCGGTCGGCGCCACAGTCTGCGGCCCCTCATACCGCCGCAGCGCCTGCCGCTTCGGGACAGACGGCGCAGGGCGTCGCCTGAGATATTCGGCCTGAGATGCTTGCCGTTTAGCTCAGGATACTTGCCTGGCGGCTGCTTGCGGTGCTGACCCTTGCCAGCCAGAATGGCGGTGCATTTCAGAACCTCTCTCTCCGCCGCCGTCGCCGGTGGCTCCCGCAGGAACAGCATCATGGAAATCCGCAATCTCGGCTCGTCAGGGCTGCGCGTGTCCGCCGTCGGCATCGGCTGCAACAATTTCGGCGTCCGCATCGATCTCGAAACGTCGCGCAAGGTGATCCACAAGGCGATCGATCTCGGCGTGACGCTGTTCGACTCCGCCGACATCTATGCGGGGCGGGGCGGATCGGAGAAGGTTCTGGGCGAAGTACTCGGCACCAAGCGCAAGGACATCGTGCTCGCGACCAAGTATGCGAAGGCCATGTCCGACGACGGCACCAAACAGGGCGCATCTCGCCGCTACATCATGCGCGCGGTCGAGGACAGCCTGACCCGGCTGAAGACCGATTACATCGATCTCTACCAGCAACACGACTACGATCCGCTGACGCCGATCGACGAGACCCTGCGCGCACTGGAAGACCTGATCCGTCAGGGCAAGGTGCGCTACATCGGCTGTTCGAACTTCCCGGCCTGGCGCATCGCGCAGGCGCAGGAGGTTGCGAAAGCGATCGGCACGCACGGCTTCGTCTCGTGTCAGGACGAGTGGTCGCTGGTGTTCCGCGACAACGAGAAAGATCTCCTGCCCTGTGCGAAACACTACAACCTCGGCTACCTGCCGTTCTTCCCGCTGGCGAGCGGCCTCCTCACCGGCAAGTACAAGCCGGGCGCGGATGTCGACGCCAACACGCGCTTCGCCAAGATGCCGGCGATGAAGAACCGCTACGCCACGCCGAGGAACGAGGCGATCGTCGCCAGGCTCCAGGACTTCACCAAGGCGCGCGGCAAGACTATGGTTCAGCTCGCGATGTCCTGGCTTGCCTGCCAGCCGCAGGTCTCGAGCGTGATCGCGGGCGCGACGTCGGAAGAGCAGATCAGCCAGAACGTCGGCGCGGCCGGCTGGAAGCTTTCGCCCGAGGAATTGGCGGAGATCGATACCATCACGCGGCCGGCGTGAGGTAGAACCCGCGCGATCCGTGCTGGAGCTTTTCATGTTTTGATGGAAACGAACGTTGATCCTCCCTCCCCCTGAAAGGGGGA
>JBEIPX010000211.1:0-5833 GCA_040376815.1 Bradyrhizobiaceae bacterium | reverse complement strand
TACGCCGGTCCACGGTTCGCCCTTCGCACCCTTGGCCACGAGCTGATCCCACGAATAAGCATCGGGTTCGGATTTCACCAGCCAATACGCCACGTTTGTCACTCCTGCCGTCTTCGGATCGCGATATAGCCGCAGCCTGCGACGGGCTGCAACGAAGATCAGATGCGGTTGAATGCCAGTCCGGAAACACGAGCAGCCGCGAAATCGAGAAAGGCGCGCACCCGGGGCGCAAGCAGCCGGGCGCTGGGATAGACAAACTGGACGGGTAGCGGCGGCATCTCGTAGGCCTTGAGCACGCGCACCAGCGATCCGTTCTTCAGTTCGGATGCGACCTGGTACGACAGTACGCGCGCCACTCCCTTTCCCTCGGCGGCGAGCATGATGGCGACCTCGGCGCGATTGACCTCGAGGCGGTACGGAACCTTGATCGACCGCTGCACGCCGTCCCTGTTCTGAAAACGCCACGCGAGTGCGCTTGCCTGATTGACGAACAGCACGGCCTGATGCCGGGCAAGATCATCAGGCGTGCGCGGCGTGCCGTGTTGTTTGAGATAGGCCGGGCTGGCCACGACGACGCGCCGGACTTGTCCGACGCGCTTGCAGATCAGCGATGAGCTTTCCAGCTGCGCGATCCGCAGGGCAACGTCGATCCGCTCCTCGATCAGGTCGGCCAACCGATCTTCCAGCGACAGTTGCACCGTGATTTCGGGATGTGCGTCGAGAAACTCGCTCACAATCGGCGCCAGATGCCACCGCCCGAAGAATGTCGGCGCCGAGAGGCGTATCCGTCCGCGCAGGACTTGGGTGTCGCCGACCGCGTAGCTGACCGCCTCGTCGAAATCGGCGACCAGCCGGCGCGCCTGTTCGGCAAGTCGCGCGCCGCCGTCGGTCAGCGACAGTTTCCGCGTGGTTCGTTGCAGCAGGCGAATGCCGAGGCGGCGCTCCAGATCGCCGATGATGCGGGTCGCGGATGACGGCGAGCGGCCAAACTGGCGACCACCGGCAGCGAAGCTGCCGCTGTCGACGATCGCAAGAAAGAGACGGAACTCGTCGAGCTTGTCCATGCGCGAGAATGTTACTTCCGATATTCAGAATAATCTCTTCTGAAAATACCAGATTGTTCCGTTATTGCGATAGCGCCAAATGCCGCCGCGCAAACGCGGATCGCGCGCGGAGGATCGAAAAGGAGAGGTAGCATGATCATGTCGGCCAATCGCCGGGACGTCGTAACTCTGATCGCGGGCGGCGTGCTCGCCGCGGCATCGCCGATCGGGCCTGCGAAGGCCGCCGGAAAGACGAAGATCAAGGCCATTGCCTTCGACGGCTTTCCGATCATCGATCCGCGGCCGGTCTTCGCCAAGGTCGAGGAGATCGTCCCGGGCAAGGGGACCGAGTTGAGCAACGCCTGGCGCACCCGGCAGTTCGAGTACACGTGGCTGCGCACGCTCGGCGGCAACTACGCGGACTTCTGGCGCGTGACCGAAGATGCGCTGGTCTATGCTGCGAGGCAGTTGAAGCTCGATCTCTCCGCCGATCAGCGCGATCAGGTGATGCAGACCTATCTCAAGCTCAAGGTGTGGCCCGACGTGGCGCCGGCGCTGAAACAGCTGAAGGATTCGGGTATTCGCGTCGCCTTCCTCTCCAACTTTACAGCCGCGATGCTCGAAGCCGCGGTGAAGAACTCCGGTCTGCAAGGCGTGTTCGAGGAACATCTCAGCACCGACAAGGTGAAGGCATACAAGCCCGATCCGCGCGCCTATCAGATGGGTGTCGATGCTTTCAGACTGAAGAAGGAAGAGATCGCCTTTGCCGCGTTCGCGGGCTGGGACGTCGCGGGCGCCAAATGGTTCGGCTATCCTACATTCTGGGTCAACCGCGCGAACATGCCGCTCGAGGAGCTCGGCGTCAGTCCGGATGGTGTCGGATCAGGCTTGAACGATCTGGTGCGGTTCGTCAGCGCGTAGCGAGGGATCGTCTCACTCCTCCGCCTTGAACGGGCGCGCCAGCAATCCCTGAATGGCGTCGTCGATGGCGACCCTGTTCTCGAGAATGGCGGTGACAGCCCTGCAGATCGGCATCTCGATCTGCTGCTGCTCCGCGAGTTCGAGCAGGGCGATCGCCGTGAACGCGCCCTCGACCAAAAGACTGCGGGTGGCGTCCCTGGGACTCGCGCCCTGACCCAGCGCCATGCCGAACGAGAAATTGCGCGACTGCGTGCTGGAGCACGAGAGAATGAGATCGCCGAGGCCGGAAAGACCTGCGAGCGTCTCGGGACGCGCGCCACACGCGCGGCCGAAGCGGGCGAGTTCGGCAAAGCCGCGCGTGGTTACAGCAGCCAGCGCCGACGCGCCGAGCTGCTTGCCTGCAACGATGCCGGCTGCGATCGCCAGCACATTCTTGGCCGCGCCGCCGATCTCGACGCCGCGCACATCGGTCGTGTGATAGGGCCGGAAGGTCGCCGAGCCGAGTGCCTGGCAGAGTGCGGCGGCAACATTCTCGTCGGCAGCTGCAAGCGTCACCGCCGTCGGCAAGCCGCGAGCGACGTCGTCGGCGAAACTCGGGCCTGACAGAATCGCAGGCGTCACATCCGGGAGAGCTTGCGCGATGATTTCGGTGGTGTAGCGAAGCGTGCCGCGCTCGATGCCCTTTGCGCAGGAGACGGCGACCGTGTTCCTGCCAAGGCGTCCGCGCAACGATTCCAGCGCGCTGCGCAGCGACTGCGTCGGCACGGCGAGCAGGGCGACAGCCGCGCCAATGCTGTCGCTCGCTGCCGCAACCGCGATGCCCGGATCGAGCGCGACGCCCGGCAGGCGTGTGCTTTCGCGCGCGCGCGAGATCGCGTCCGCGGATGCCTGGTCGCGTGCGATCAGCGTCACGTTGCGGCCCGCACGGGCGGCAGCGTTCGCCAGCGCCGTGCCCCACGCGCCCGCCCCGATGACTGCAATGTCCTGATACGTCGTCATACGTTGCGCTGCTCTAAACGTTCTTTTAGTTGAGCATGATCTTTTCGGAAAGCCGCTTCACACTTTTCCGGATCATGCTCTAGAAATTGATCCGCGATTTTGTGCCGGCGTTCGGTGCGGCGTCTTCGCCATCGAGCCGCCAGCGCGCACGCGGCGGCGCGTCGAGGGGATCGATCATGTCGAGCGCCAGGCGTTCCGCGCCGGCCCAGGCGATCATCGCACCGTTGTCGGTGCAAAGCGCGGGCGGCGGAATGATCAACGTCGTTTGCGCTCTCGCCGCGACCTCCTGCAACGCGCCGCGGATCGCCTGATTGGCTGCGACGCCGCCGGCGGCCACCAGCGCGCGTGGCGCGCCGAACTGCTCCTGAAACAATTTGAGCCCGGTCTGGAGGCGATCCTTCGTAGACTCCAGTACTGAAGCCTGAAAGCCCGCGCAGAGGTCGGCGACGTCTTGCGGCTCCAGCGGCGCGAGCCGGTCGGCCTCGTTGCGCACGGCAGTCTTCAGGCCCGACAGCGAGAAGTTGGCGTCGGGACGGCCGAGCATCGGGCGCGGAAATGCGAAGCGTTTGGGATCGCCATCGGCGGCGGCGCGCTCAACCTGCGGTCCGCCCGGATAGGGCAGGCCGAGCAATTTCGCGACTTTGTCGAAGGCTTCGCCCATCGCGTCATCGACGGTCGTGCCGAGCCGCACGTATTTGCCGACGCCGAGCACTGCAACGATCTGCGTGTGGCCGCCGGATGCGAGGAACAGGCAGTACGGAAACGCCAGCGCGCAGGTGAGGCGCGGCGTCAGCGCGTGCGCCTCGAGATGATTGACTGCGATCAGCGGCGTGCCGTGAACCATCGCGATGGCCTTCGCCGTGGTCAGGCCAACGATGACGCCGCCGATCAGGCCGGGGCCGGCGGCCGCCGCGACGCCGTTGAGTTGCTTGAAGGAGAGACCGGCCTCCTTCATGGCGGCATCGACCAAACCGTCGAGCAGATCAACGTGCGCGCGCGCGGCGATCTCCGGCACCACGCCGCCAAACGGGGCGTGTTCGTCGATCTGCGAGCGGACGATGTTCGAGAGAATGCGGCCGCTGCCGTCGGCCTGACGTTCGACCACGGCTGCCGCGGTCTCGTCGCAGGTGGTCTCGATGCCAAGCACCAAAGCGGGTGTCTGATGTGTCAACGGTTACCTGCTGCGCGCCTCGCCCACCGGGGAGAATGAAGCCATCACCGCGGGGGTCTAGCATGTGCGTCAGCTGCGCAAAAGTGGGGCCTTTGCCTTCGTGTCCCGTCCGGTCTATGGATCGGACGCATGACCCAGCAACAGTTCCTTTGATGCATTCCTGTGACATGCGGATGCGCCGCCCGAATCTTTCTTCGGATTGCTGACCGATGACCGTTCTCGTCACACGCCCGTATCCGGACAACGCTGCAACCGCCGCGGCACTGCGCGCGGCAGGCATCGAAGCGATGCTGGCGCCGATGCTGCGGTTCGAGCCGGTCGAGTGGCGCGATCAGTCCGACGCGGCCTTCGATGGCGCGATCGTGACATCCGCCAACGCGTTGCGTGCGATTGAAGGCAACAGCGGCGTTACTCCGCTGCTGGTGCTGCCGCTGTTCGCCGTCGGCAGCCGTACGGCGGAGGCGGCGCGCGCTGGCGGTTTTCGCAACGTGATCGATGCGGAGGGAGATGCGGCAGCGCTGCGCGAGCGCATCAAGGCGTCGATGAAGAAGCGCAAGCGCGTCTCGACCCTGCTGCACCTCGCGGGGGCCGATCTTGCGAGCGATCTTGCCACAGAACTCGGCGCCGTCGGCGTTACGGTGGTGACGCGCACCGTCTATCGCATGGTGCCGGTCAGCCGCTTGCCGGATGACGTCTGCGCGGCGTTCACAGCACAGCACATCGAGGCGATCCTGCACTATTCACGGCGGAGCGCGCGCGCGTTCGTCGATGCCGCGCGTCATGCGGGCGTCGAAATCTCGGCGCTGGCGCTGCCGCAGTGCTGCCTGTCCGAATCGATCGGTGCGGTGCTGCGTGAGGCAGGCGCCGTGCGGGTATCGCTAGCAGCGGCGCCGAACGAAGCCGCGCTTTTGGACACGTTGTTGCGTGCGTTGGGCCGTGGTTCGGGTTAGTGTCCGATTCCGAAATCATCAATCCACGCTCGTGCGGCGACCGGGGCGGAGGGAGGATCATGAGCAGCGACAATCCCGACACCGGCTCGCCCGGCGAGCGTGCGAAGCGCGCACCGCCGACGATCGATCTCGATCCTTCCGACGTGACCGAGAATGATGCTGGTTCCCGCGCTGAGGAAAGTACACAGAGTTCCGCGCGCGATCGTTCCCGTCCATGGTTTGGCGCGGTGCGGGGTTCGCCGTTCGAGAATGCATCGGGCGCGCTGACGCCGGCATTGTCCGGCGCGACGGCCGCGGCGCTGATCCTCACCGGCGCATGGCTGTTGGGATTGTCGGGGGACGATCGCACGGCGACCGTGCCTGCGGTCACGGCTGCGCCTGCGGATGCAAGCGTGACCGATGCTCTGGCGGCGCGGCTCGCGAAGATCGAAACCGATGCCGCATCGAGGGTGAACTCCACACCGCAGCCCGTGTCCGATCCGGCGGTGCTGGCGCGGATCGATCAGATCGAGGCGTCGTTGAAATCGGTCACCGATGCGCTTGCGAACGTGCGCGGCGAACTCGAGCGCGTCGCGTCAGCGGCGAAAGATGCCGCTCCGCGCGATGGCGCCGCCGCGGCTGCTCCCGATATTTCCGCGATCGATCAGCGCTTCGCCCGGATCGAGGCGGCGCAGCGTACACTGGGCGAAGCGGCGCAGCGTTCCGTCGCACCGCTCGACGATCGTCCGCTTCGCCGTGTGGTCGCGGCG
>JBEIPX010000177.1:0-6391 GCA_040376815.1 Bradyrhizobiaceae bacterium | reverse complement strand
CGTCGCGCATCGCCCG
This sequence comes from Bradyrhizobiaceae bacterium, assembly GCA_040376815.1. GTDB lineage: Bacteria > Pseudomonadota > Alphaproteobacteria > Rhizobiales > Xanthobacteraceae > SG-bin9. Next base: position 6,375 of record JBEIPX010000177.1, on the reverse strand, counting down.
GTCGGCATCGAGGCGGTGGACATGGTGCTGTTCATGCGCGACGGCCGGGCGCAGGCCTTTGGCCCGAAGGAGCAGGTGCTGACGCAGGTGCTGCAGCGGCCTGCGGCTCCGGCGCCGATCAAGATCGTCTCCGAGGGAGGAGTGACGAAGTCATGATCCAGCTGGATTCGAAAGACTCGCGCGAGTCGATCCGCATTCATCTACTGCTCGGCCTAGCGGTGGTGCTGCTGCTGGCAGGCGGTCTCGGCGGCTGGGCCTCGACGGCGCAGATTTCGGGTGCGCTGATCGCGCCGGGCTCCATCGTCGTCGATTCCAACGTCAAGAAGGTGCAGCATCCGACCGGCGGTGTCGTCGGCGAGGTGCGTGCCCGCGATGGCGATCGGGTAAAGGCCGGCGACGTGCTGGTGCGTTTCGACGATACGGTGACCAAGGCCAGCCGTGCGATCGTCACCAAGGGTCTCAATGGTCTGTGGGCCCGCGCCGCCCGGCTCGAAGCCGAGCGCGAGGGGGCGAAGACGATCGTGTTTCCGCCGGCGTTGATGGCGCAGTCCGCCGATCCGGATGTGAAATCGGTGATGGACAGCGAGGTGCGGCTGTTCGAGGTGCGGCTTTCGGGGCGCACGGGACAGAAGGCGCAGCTGCGCGAGCGGATCGCCCAGCTCAAGGAAGAGTTGACCGGGCTTGCCGCGCAGGAAAGCGCGAAGAGCAAGGAAATCGATCTGATCCAGCGGGAACTGAAGGGCGTGCGCGAGTTGTTCGAAAAGAATCTCGTGCAGATATCGCGCGTTACCCAGCTGGAGCGCGATGCGGCACGGCTCGAAGGCGATCGCGGTCAGTTCATTGCAGCGGCCGCCCAGGCGAAAGGCAAGATTGCCGAAACCGAACTGCAGATCATCCAGGTCGACAAGGATCTCAACACCGAGGTCTCGAAGGAACTACGCGAGATCAACGACAGGATCGGCGAGTTCGTCGAGCGTAAGGTGACGGCCGAAGACCAGCTTCGCCGGATCGATATTCGTTCGCCGCAGGACGGCATGGTGCTGCAATCGACCGTGCATACCGTCGGCGGCGTCGTCACCGCCGGTGACGCGATGATGCTGATCGTTCCGCAGACCGATAACCTGTCGGTGGAAGCCAAAGTTAACCCGCAGGACATCGACCAGCTCCAGCCCGGTCAGAAGACGCTGCTGCGGCTCTCGGCGCTGAACCAGCGCACGACCCCCGAGTTGAACGGCGTCGTCAGCCGTATCTCGCCCGACACGACCACCGACCCGCGCACCGGCATCCCGACCTACACCATCCGCATTTCGTTGCCGCCGCAGGAAGTTGCCCGGCTCGGCGAGGTCAAGCTGATCCCGGGCATGCCGGTCGAAGCGTTCGTGCAGACCGGCGAGCGCACGCTGATGGCGTACCTTGTGAAGCCGTTGCGAGATCAGTTGATGCGGGCTTTCCGCGAGAAGTGAGCGGCGACGCGGGGCTGGCGTGAAGTTTCTCAAACGAGTTGCTGCGCGGGTGCGCCATCTTGGGCGACGCTTCGGCGCGGCCCGCGCGCTGTGCGTGCTGCTGCTCGGCATCCTCATCGCTGTCCGCATTGCCGACCCTGTGCCGCTTGAGGGGCTGCGGCTTCGGACTTTTGACATGTTCCAGGTCATGAAGCCGCGCGACGACAAGTTCCGCCCGGTGGTGATCGTCGACATCGATGAGAAGAGCATCGCAAAACTCGGGCAATGGCCGTGGCCGCGGACAGTGATCGCCGATCTCGTCAATCGCCTCAAGGCTGCCGATGCGGCAGCGGTCGCGTTCGACGTGATCTTTCCCGAGCCCGACCGGACATCGCCTGGTGTTGTCGCGAACACTTATCGCGATCTCGACGAGGCGACCCGCGAGCGGCTGAAAAAACTGCCGAGCAATGACGAGGTGCTTGCGCAGGCGCTGCGCGGTTCGCGCGTCGTGCTCGGCGTGTCGGGATTGCCGAATGCCGCTCAACAGTCGCCGCAACCGTTGCCGCTGACCGGACTTGCAACGCTCGGCTCCGACCCGGTGCCGTTCCTGTTCGATTTTCCGGGGCTTCTGCGCAATGTGCCGGTGCTCGAACAGGCCGCAACCGCGCGCGGTATGTTCACGATCAAGCCCGAACGCGATGGCATCATCCGCCGCGTGCCCGTCGTACTACGCGCGCAGAACGCCGTAGTACCGTCGTTGAGTTTCGAAATGATCCGGCTCGTTGCCGGCGCGGATACGATTTTCATCCGGGCGGATCAGGCCGGGATCAGGAGCGTTGCGGTGCCGGGCTTCGATGTGCCGACCGACCGCAACGGTCAGCTGTGGGTTTATTTCGCGAAGCACGACATAAAGCGTTACGTGTCAGCTGTCGACGTGATCGAAGGCCGGGTCGGGCCGGATGTCCTCTCGCGCAAGCTCATTCTGATCGGAACATCGGCAACGGGCCTCCTCGACATCAAGACCACGCCGCTCGATCCGGTCATGCCCGGCGTCGAAGTGCATGCTCAGGTGCTGGAGAACGTGCTGACCCGTTCGGTATTGTCGCGGCCGAACGTCGCGATCGCCGTGGAGTTGTTTGCGGCTGTGTTCGTATCGTTGCTGATCATCTGGCTGGCACCGATTTTCGGCCCATTGGCGTTGATGATTTCCGGCGCAGTGGTCGCGCTGATGTCGGTTGGCCTATCCTGGTACTATTTCGTCTACGAGAAGCTGCTGTTCGATTTCACATTTCCGATGCTGACGACGTTCTCGATCTTTCTCGTCATCACGTTCTTCAATTATGCGAGCGAGCAGGCCAAGCGGCGGCAGATCCGTTCCGCATTCGGACAATACCTCTCTCCGGCGCTGGTCGAGCAGCTTGCGAATTCGCCCGACCGGCTGAAGCTCGGCGGCGAGGAGCGCGAGATGACGATCATGTTCTCGGATGTGCGCGGCTTCACCACGATCTCGGAAACGTTCAAGAGCGATCCGCAAGGGCTGACCTCGCTGATGAATCGTTTCCTGACGCCGCTCACCAATGCGATTATCGACCGCAAGGGCACGATCGATAAATACATGGGCGACGCGATCATGGCGTTCTGGAATGCACCGCTCGACGATCCGTCGCATCATGTCAACGCCTGCAACGCCGCGCTCGACATGATCGACAAGATCGAGGCGCTCAATGTCGAGCGTCAGCGGGAAGCTGAGGAGAGCGGCAAGCCGTTTATCCCCATGAACGTCGGTATTGGTCTGAACACTGGTGTCTGCGTCGTCGGCAACATGGGTTCTGATCTTCGCTTCGACTATTCGGTGCTTGGTGACAGCGTCAATCTGGCATCGCGCCTCGAGGGGCAATCGAAATCCTATGGCGTGCCTATCATCGTCGGCTCGAAGACGGCGATGGCGGTGAAGGACAAGTTCGCTATCCTCGAGCTCGATTTTATCACGGTCAAAGGCAAGAAAGAGCCCGAGGTGATCTATGCCATCGCCGGGCGTGAGGATGTCGCCAACTCCGGCAAATTCCAGCGGGCGCGCAATCTCAATATCGAGATGCTGGCGCATTACCGCAGCCAGAAGTGGGAAGAGGCTCTGCTCGCTCTTGACAAGGCGCGGCTGGCCGACGAGGAAGGGTCGCTCGCGACGCTCTACGACCTTTACGAGAGCCGGATTCGCGACTTTATCGCCCATCCGCCGGCGCCCGGCTGGGATGGGGTTTTCGCCTTGCAGACCAAGTAGTTCGCGCGCGCCCTGCGTTATCGTCATAGCCGCGCGGCAGGCGCGTTGCCGGTACTCCACACCCCGTTCAAAAACGTTGCCGTCGAATGGCTTCTGATCCCGGTTCCGGTATAGTGCGCAACCCGCTTTTGTGTCCTGGAATACCTGTCGAGCTGACACGCTATGCCGCCACCTTCGATGTCCGTTCGCTTCTGGGGCGTTCGCGGCAGCGTCCCATGCCCCGGACCGAATACCGTTCGTTACGGCGGCCAGACCTCCTGTGTGGAGGTGCGGTGCGGAGACCAGCTGTTCGTGTTCGACACGGGGAGTGGCATCCATCAGCTTGGTGGTGCGCTTCAGAAAGAGCGCAAGACGCAGGACGTCGACATCTTCTTTTCGCATTGCCACATCGATCACGTGATCGGTCTGCCGTTCTTCGGCCCGCTGTTCGAGGAGGGGCACCGCTTACGGCTGTTCTGCGGCCATATGAAACCGCATGGCGGCCTCAAATCCGCGTTGGCCCGATTGATGAGCTTTCCGCTATTTCCGATCGGCCTTGAGATGGCCAAGGCCAAGCTCGAATTTCACGATTTCGAGGCCGGCGAAACGTTGACCCCGCGTCCGGGGGTAACGGTCCGCACGGCTCCGCTGATTCATCCGGGTGGCGCAACCGGTTACCGCCTCGAATATCATGGACAGTCGGTCGTCTATCTCACTGACCTGGAGCTCGACGGCAAAACCAACCCGGGCATTCTCGCGCTTGCGAAGGATGCATCGGTCCTGATCGTCGATGCCACCTACACCGATGACGAACTGCCGAGCCACGCCGGCTGGGGCCACTCAAGCTGGCAGCAGGTCGTGCGGCTGGCGAAGGAAGCGAAGGCAAAGACACTTTGCCTGTTTCATCACGATCCGGACCATGATGACGCCTTCATGGATCGTGTCGCCGCGGCGTCGGCGGCCGCCTTGCCGGGCACCGTCGTTGCAAGGGATGGTCTGATCATCCCGCTCTGATCGGAAGCCAGTCGTGTCAGTCGTCGAGCTTGTTGAGATCACGCACCGACTGCATGATCGGCTCGAAGTTCTCGCGGGCATCGAGTGCATCGAACAGTTGCCCGGCGTCAGAGAGCAGCGCGCGCGATCGCTCGATCGCCACTTCTGCATCGTGAATGGGTGTAGCCGACAGGCGGCCGTGCCCCGATAGCAGCACCTTGGCATTCAGTCCTGCGAGGCGATGCAGCGACTCGATGTAGTCGCTGATGCTGCCCGATCCGAAGATGCCACCCATTACGCCGCCCGGCATCAGCGTGTCGGCGGCGAACAGCAGCCCCTTGTCCTGATCGAACAGGCTGATGCAGGCCGATGTGTGCCCCGGGGTGTGCAGTACGCGCAGATGGAAATCGCCGAGGTCGATGATGTTTCCTTCTTCCAGCCACAGGTCCACGTCGAACGGCACATTCGGTTCGTTGAACATCTTGCGCAAGGTTGCGAAGTCGTCGCGCAGCGCGATCTTGTTGGCGGCAAGCCGGTGCGCCGCGATCATGGTCTTGCCGCCGAACAGATGCGCCGCGCCGATGTGATCGAGGTGCTCGTGCGACAGCACCACGAGATCGATATCCGCAAGCGTGCAGCCAAGATGATTCATGCCATGCTGTAGCTGCGGAAAAGTCGACACGAGGCCGACGTCGATGAGAATCGTCCGGCGCGATCCCTGTACCAGATAGGCATTGGCGCCGCGGCTCTTGAAGCGGAATTGATGAACGCCCGAGGCTGCGCGGATCAGCGTGTAGGACTCGTCGTTGAAAACGGTCTCGAACGGCTCGGGCGGTTTGTCGCTCATGGCATTACCCGCTCGCGGCCGTTCCGTCCGCAGACAGGCCCATCGCGCGATTGAGATTCGCGGCGTTGGTTGTACGCAACCGGCGGCTCAGCGCATCCATGATCATCAGCGCGAATGCGGGCTGCTGCGCGACGAGGTAGACGAAGCGCGCATGATTGATGCTGATCACCCGCGTATTCGGCGCTGCCGCGATGGCTGTCGCCGAGCGTGGAGACGAGTCGATTACGGCCATCTCGCCGAAGAACTCACCCTTGCCGAGGGTGGCGATCACGATCTCCGCCGAAGGCGTTTTGCGCACGATGTTGACTTCGCCGTCGAGGACAACGAACAGCTCGCGCCCGATCGTGCCTTCCTCGAAGATGACCTCCGACGCGCCATACTCGTTGATGCATTTCTCGATGGCCATTGGCGGCTCGCGCTTGCTGCGGTAAGCGTGCCGGCAGAATTCGCCGGCAGGGGAAGAAGCTCAGCATCGCGCCGAACGCGCAACGCTGCAATCGCTTTCTGATCTTGCTGCACCGCGCCTGACGGCTCAGGCGTTCTGCCGGGCGCGGCGTTTGGCCTCGGCGTCGATCATCCTGCCGAGGTCCGGGTGCCGCGCCATCAGCGTGCGGAAGTCGGCGAGATCGAGCACCAGCAATGTCGATGCGCGGGTGGTGGTGACATTGGCCGAGCGTGGGCGATTGTCGATCAGCGCCATTTCACCGAAGAACGCGCCCGTGCCGAGACGAATACGCTTGTCGCCCGGCAGTTCGATTTCGACTTCGCCATCCGCGAGGAAGTACATGCAGTCGCCGGCCTCGCCCTTGCGGATCAGCATGCTGTGGCCGGGGACG
>JBEIPX010000084.1:0-9454 GCA_040376815.1 Bradyrhizobiaceae bacterium | reverse complement strand
TCGGCGGGCGGATGGTCGGCATCAGCACCCTGAGCGGTACGGATCGGGCGGTTCTTGTCACCCGTTCGGCAGCGGATTTCGGCGACCGGGTTCTGTTCGATGCAACCGCGCCGGTGCTGTCCGGACTGGAGCGGCCCGCGGCTTTCGTCTTCTAGACGTTCCAGATCCGAGTGACGATCGAAGCCGAATCGTCACACGATTTCAAAAGTGTGGCTTGGATGCCCCACTTCCGAAGTCTTTCAAGGCAGGGGCTTACGCCCTGGGCGTGCGGTGCCATATGGTGTCGCGGTGAGGTAAGGGGTAGTTCCAGCTGTCGGAACACGTCCTTGCATGCGCGGGTCCCAAGCGGCCCGCGAAGGGGAAAGTGGAATGCCTGTGACGCGTAGAGCGACGCGGATTTTGGCGATGCTGGCGGCAGGGCTGCTGGCCAGTTCGTCGCTGGTGACGGCCGCGCGCGCCGATACGATCGAGGGTGCGCTGGTGCGTGCCTATCAGAACAATCCGCAATTGAATGCGCAGCGCGCGTCCGTGCGCGCGACCGACGAAGGCGTGCCGCAAGCGCTCTCCGGTTATCGTCCGCGCATTTCGGTCACGGCCAATGCCGGCGGTCAGTATTCGGATTTCAAGAGCGAGACGTCGACGGTGGCGGGAACGACGTCATCGGTTCTCAACGGCGTCACCTATCCGCGCGGCGTCGGCGCCACCATGACGCAGACGCTCTACAACGGCCAGCAGACCGCAAACCGTACCCGTGCGGCCGAGAGCCAGGTGTCGGCGGCGCGCGAAGCGCTGCGCGTGCTCGAACAGGCCGTGCTGCTGGCTGCGGCAACGATCTACATGGATTACCTGCGCGACGCCGCGATCGTCGAGGTTCAGCGCAGCAATACGCGCGTCCTGGAGCAGACGCTGAAGCAGACGCGCGATCGCTTCAACGTCGGCGAGGTGACCCGAACCGACGTCGCACAGTCGGAATCGCAGCTCGCTGCCGGCCGGACCCAGTTGCTGACGGCGGAATCGAATCTCACCACCACGCGCGCCAACTTCCGCCGCATCATCGGCAACGATCCCGCGCAACTGGCGCCTGGTTCGCCGGTCGACCGCTTCCTGCCGGCGACGCTTGCGGCGGCGACCAGCCTCGGTCTGGTGGAAAATCCCAACGTCACGGCGGCGATGTACGGCATCGACGTCAGCCATCTTCAGGTCAAGGTCAACGAGGGTGCGCTGTTCCCGACCCTGTCGCTGCAGGCAAGCGTCCAGCAGAACTTCGACGTGTCGCTGACGATCCCGCGCCAGTTCTCTGCGGTCGGCTCTGCGCAGCTCTCGGTCCCGATTTACCAAGGCGGTGGTGAATACGCGCTGATCCGCCAGTCCAAGGAAACGCTGGCGCAGCAGCGGCTCAACCTCGAGCAGGTGCGAGACCAGACGCGCGCGACAGTGGCCCAGGCATGGGGTCAGCTCACTGCCGGCAAGGCACAGGTCTCGTCGGCGCAGGCGCAGGTCGCGGCGTCAGAGATCGCATTGAACGGCGTGCGGGAAGAGGCGCGCGTCGGCCAGCGCACCACGCTCGACGTTCTCAACGCGCAGCAGGCACTGGTGAACGCCCGCGTCGCGCTCGTCACCGCGCAGCATGACCGGGTTGTGGCATCCTACAGCACACTCAGCGCCATCGGCCGGCTGTCGCCGCAGGTTCTGAAACTCGGCACCACGATCTACGATCCGAGCGTCCACTATCATCAGGTGCGTGATAGCTGGTTCGGTCTGCGGATCCCTGACGGCCGCTGATCGTTATCGCAAGGCGATATCGAAAGCCGTGATAAACGCCCGTGTTTTCGGGCGCCTCGCTTGCATTCAATTCTTGCAGTGACATAGCCTGTCCTGAGGGATTCGGATCGATTCGAATCATGCGTGGCTTGCGGCGTCTGCAGGTCGGAGAGTGCAGTTCGAATGAGTGACCGATGATGTGGGGTCGGAGATGACGCAGGCGGCCAAAGCGCAAGAACCCTCGATGGAGGAGATTCTTGCGTCGATCAGGCGCATCATTGCCGACGATGAAGCCAAGCCCGTCGCCGGCGATGCGGCTGCTCCGGCAAAGCCGGAGCCGGCTTCTGCGCGCCCGCAGGCGGCGGCTCCCCAGCCTGCGCGGGCGGCGCCTCCATCACCAGAACCTACGAAGGCCAGCAACAGCCAGGACGATATCGATGCGATGCTGGCAAGCCTCGATGTCGATACGGCCGCGTCCGAGGTTCGCCCGGCGCCTGCCGAGCCGGAACCCGAAGCCGATGATGTGTTCGAATTGACCGAACAGATGGCGGTTCCGGAGCGAGCTCAGCCTGTCGTCGCGGACGACGATCTGGAATTTTCCGAGCCACCGCCGGTGAGGGAAGAGCCGGTGCGCGCGCGTGCGTATGATCAGCCCCAAGCGCCGCAACATCAGCCAGAACCCGCGCCTGCGCCAATGCTGTCCAGTTCGACGGTCTTCGCGGTCGAGTCGGCGTTCAGCTCGCTTGCCCATACGGTGCTCAGCAACAACGCCCGCACGCTGGAAGACCTCGTCAAGGAGATGCTGCGGCCGATGCTCAAATCCTGGCTCGACGACAACCTGCCGGGACTGGTCGAGCGGATCGTCAAGGCCGAGATCGAGCGGGTATCCCGCGGCGGCCGCTAACCGGCCGGAAAGGCCGCAGCGCGGCGGGTTGACTTGGTTCCTGCCCACGGGGTTTAACCCCATCATCAAGCCCTTGTTTTATGCCTGCTGAGCGGGTCCCGACGGGATCATGCTGCCAGCGTCCAGTCCGTGATCCGCCACCATGATCGAGAAGACATACCAGCCCGCCGACATCGAAAGCCGCATCGCGCACGCGTGGGACAAGGCGGATGCCTTCAAGGCCGGCCGGCCGGAGCGCAAGGACGCCAAGCCATACACCATCGTGATTCCGCCGCCGAACGTCACCGGTTCGCTGCACATGGGGCACGCGCTCAACAACACTCTGCAGGATATTCTGTGCCGGTTCGAGCGCATGCGAGGCCGCGACGTGCTCTGGCAACCGGGCACCGATCACGCCGGCATTGCAACACAGATGGTCGTGGAGCGGCAGCTGTTGGAGCGGCAGGAGCCGGGCCGCCGCGAGATGGGTCGCGCGAAATTCCTCGAACGTGTCTGGCAGTGGAAAGCGGAATCCGGCAGCACTATCGTCAACCAGCTCAAGCGTCTCGGCGCGTCCTGTGATTGGTCGCGCGAGCGCTTCACCATGGACGAGGGCCTGTCGCGTGCGGTGGCGAAGGTGTTCGTCGAACTCTATCGCGACGGGCTCATCTACAAGGACAAGCGGCTGGTCAACTGGGACCCGAAGCTGCTCACCACGATCTCCGATCTCGAAGTGCAGCAGGTCGAAGTCAAAGGCAGCCTCTGGCATCTGCGTTATCCGCTGGAAGGCAAGACGTTCGATCCGGATGACGCCTCCACGTACATCGTCGTCGCCACCACGCGCCCCGAGACCATGCTGGGTGACACCGCCGTCGCGGTGCATCCGGACAACGAGAAGCTCAAGCATCTGATCGGCACGAACGCGATTCTGCCGCTGGTCGGCCGCAAGATCCCGATCATAGGCGACGACTATGCCGATCCGGAGAAGGGGACCGGTGCGGTCAAGATCACGCCGGCGCACGACTTCAACGATTTCGAGGTCGGCAAGCGTCACGATCTGCCGCGGATCAGCGTGCTCGACGCTGAGGCGCGCATCGCGCTGAAAGACAACGACGACTATGCGCGCGGTCTGCCGGAAGGCGCACACGAGCTGATCGGCGAACTGCACGGCATGGATCGCTTCGCGGCGCGCAAACTGCTCGTCGCACGTTTTGAGGACTTCGGCTTCCTCGACAAGATCGAACCGAACACGCACATGGTGCCGCACGGTGATCGCTCGAACGCCGTGATCGAGCCGTTCCTGAGCGATCAGTGGTACGTCGACGCCAAGACACTGGCGCAGCCCGCGATCGCCGCCGTGCGCAGCGGCGCGACCCAGTTCGTGCCGAAGAACTGGGAGAAGACCTACTTCGAGTGGATGGAGAACATCCAGCCGTGGTCGATCTCGCGCCAGCTCTGGTGGGGTCACCAGATTCCGGCGTGGTACGGACCGGATGGCAAGGTCTTCGTATTCGAGACCGAGGAGGAGGCGATTGGCCACGCGCTCGGCTACTACGCCGAGACCGGCGCGATCACGGCCGAGGAAGGAGCGGCGATTGCCGCCGATCCGGAGCGGCGTGCGGCCTTCATCACCCGCGACGAGGACGTGCTCGACACCTGGTTCTCGTCGGGGCTGTGGCCGTTTTCGACGCTCGGCTGGCCGGACGAAACGCCGGAACTTGCGCGTTATTATCCGACTGATGTCCTCGTCACCGGCTTCGACATCATCTTCTTCTGGGTTGCCCGCATGATGATGCTGGGCGTGCACTTCAAGAAAGAGGTGCCGTTCCCGACTGTCTACATCCATGCGCTCGTCCGCGACGAGAAGGGCGCCAAGATGTCGAAGTCGAAAGGCAACGTCATCGATCCGCTCAGCCTCATCGATGAGTTCGGTGCCGATGCCCTGCGTTTCACGCTGGCCGCGATGGCGGCGCAGGGCCGCGACATCAAGCTCTCGACCCAGCGCGTCGAAGGCTATCGCAATTTCGCGACCAAGCTCTGGAACGCCTGCCGCTTCGCCGAGATGAACGGCTGCGCGCTGCCGGCCGACTTCGATCCGTCGCAGGCCAAGGAGACGCTCAACCGCTGGATCGCGCACGAGACCATGCGTGCCGCGCGCGAGGTCACTGAAGCGATCGAAAACTATCGCTTCAACGATGCGGCCGGCGTGATCTATCGCTTCGTCTGGAACGTTTACTGCGACTGGTATCTCGAGCTTGCCAAGCCTGTGATGACGGGCCCGGACAGTGAGGCCAAGAACGAAACCCGCGCCATGGTCGCATGGGCGCGTGACGAGATTCTCAAGCTGCTGCATCCGTTCATGCCGTTCCTGACCGAGGAACTGTGGGCAGTCACTGCCGAGCGGAATGGCCTGCTGGTGCTGACCGAATGGCCGTTGCGCACGGCCGATTTCGCCATGCTCGAAGCAACCGCCGCCGTGGCCGATCCGATGATGCCGGCGATGGTCGTGCCGTCGCTGGTGATGCAGGAGTTCACCGACCCGGAGGCCGAAGCCGAGATCGGCTGGTTGATCGATCTGATCTCCGCGATCCGCTCGGTGCGCGCCGAGATGAACATTCCGCCCGCGACCTTGCTGACGCTCGCGCTGGCTGGTGCATCACACGCGACGCAGGAACGCGCCGCGCGCTGGAACGATGTCATCAAGCGGCTGGCGCGTCTTTCAGATATCGCGATGATGCCGAAGGCACCGGATGGGTCGGTGCAACTGCTTGTCCGCGGCGAAGTGGCCGCATTGCCGCTCAAGGGCGTGATCGACCTTGCGGCCGAGAACACGCGCCTTCAGAAAGAACTGGCGAAGGCCGACGCCGATATCCAACGGGTCGATGCGAAACTCTCGAACGAGAAGTTCGTGGCCAACGCGCCGGAAGAGGTGATCGACGAGCAGCGCGAGAAGCGCGAGGAAGCGGAAGCGCGCAAGGCCAGGATCATCGAAGCGATCGAGCGGCTGAAGAACGCTGCGTGAGGATTCATGCTCGACCATGTTTCGATTACCGTTTCCGACATCGCTGCCGCTGAGCGGTTCTACGACGCGGTGATGAAAGCCCTCGGCGTCGTCAAGGTCGGCCGCCGTGATGATTGGCTGGGATATGGCGAGCGGGCGCGGTCGTCTTATCCGGATCGCGTTTACATCTCGATCCGCAAGGGATTGAAGCCGGAAGATGCGTTCGGCCGCCACTGGTGCTTCAAGGCCCAGTCGCGCACGCAGGTCGATCTGTTCTGGGACGAGGGTGTCGCGAACGGCGGCAGTGACGACGGTGCACCGGGCCTGCGCGCCGATTACCACACGCACTACTATGCGTCGTTCCTGCGCGACCCTGACGGCAACCGCATCGAGGCAGTCTGCCATCATCCAGTATGATGCCGATGGATTGATCGTTTTGCCGAACTTTTAGGCAGCGACTTGCTACTATTTATTCGACCGCCGAACGACCGCGCGTCTAACGTCACCGCAGGAGTGTGACGGGATGCGCGCCGTTCTCGACTATTGCGATGAGGGCCAGAAGCGGGAGTTGGCCGCGGGAACGGTCATTATTCGCGAAGGCAGCAGGACCGGTCACTTGTTCGTCCTCGTCGAGGGTACGCTCGAAGTCCTCAAGGGTGACACAGTCGTTGCGAATGTCGCCGAGCCGGGCTCCATCGTCGGCGAGATGTCGGCCCTGCTTCAACAACCGCATACGGCAACCGTTCGAACCGTCGGCAGTTCGATTGTCTACGAGATCGACGACGCCACCGCGTTTCTGCGCACGCACCCCGCCGTGGCGCTCTTGATCGCGACGCTGCTGGCGCAGCGGCTCAATGTTGCCACGAGCTATCTCGCCGATCTGAAGCGGCAGTATGCAGGACACGGTACGCATCTCTCGATGGTGAGCGAGGTACTCGCCGGTATGGTCAACCTGGCACCGGCTCAGGTTTCTCCAGGCTCGGATCTGAAATCCGATCCAAGAATGTGAGCCAGTCCGGCGCGCTGACGATCGGCTGCGCAGGGCGCTGCATCGGCTGGCTGAGATCGATCCATTGCGCGTAACCGGCTGCCAACCAGTACGCCTTGGCCTCGTCCGTATCGATAACCATGTACACCGGAGGCCGTCCGAATTGCATGCCGGTGTTGAAAACCCATGTTTCGCCTATTCTATCGAACCAGGAGCCGTCCGGCGTGAACGGCGACTGGTGGACATGACCTGAGATCACCATGCTCGGTTTGTGCGTGGTGATCCATTGCACCAGTTCGATATCTCCAAACGAACGGTTGCCGCCCCAGCTAACAGGAGAGTTGGCTGGCGGCGCATGGTGGACCCAAATCCATTTTTTCTGAGGGTCAGGTGCGGCGCTGCGAAGCTGCTCCGTGATCCTCTCGCGAACCAGTGGCCCGTCCCACCATGGGCACACCGTGAACAGCGTGTCGCCGATGTCCAGGCTGTCGCCATCACATGCGATCCCCAGTTGCCGCAAGGTGCCGATCCAGCGTGAAATTTTTTCGCCTTCCGGGTTGCGTTCATCGAGATCGTGATTGCCCGAACACAGCATCACGCGAGTCTTGCTGGCCAACAGCCCAAGATACTTCTGAACGACAAGAATTTGCGCGCGGAGATCGACGAGCGAACCGATGTCGAGCGCGTCGCCGGCGAAGATAACCGCATCGAATTTCGAACCGGCGCTCAGAAGCCAATCGAACTGCGGCAGCGAGTAATGTAGATCAGCGACGATCAGGCATCGCATTATTGCAAAACCGCCATCATGTGCTCGAGCGAGAAAGCAACGATAGCGTAGATCGCCGAGCCGAATCCAATCAGCCCGAGCGTCAGCCACACCCAAAGCGGCGACGACTCTGTCTCTTTTTGCATGGCCAGCCCCGAGCGTGTTTCCCCACAATTTTCCTGCAAGACTAATACCAAATATCCGGATGGGCCGGGGACGCGCGCTAATCAGCCATTGATAGGAAACGGCTTGCTGAGAAACCGCGATCCCTTCAGGCCGTAGCGCCACGGCAGGTCGACCGCCTTGGTGATGCCGATGCGGATGCCCGTGACGATCTCCGGTTTGGTCCGGCGCGCATAAAAGGCAAACGGCGGCGCCAGCAGCGAGAGTTCGTTGTGCTTGATCGAGATGTTCATTGCTTCGCACAATTTGCCCGGGCCCGAGCACAGCGCGCGCTCGTCCTGGAGGCCACGCCGGCGGCGCATGGCCGCAAGACCGTGCGTCGGCTCGATCGCGCGGATCAGGACCGCGCTTGCCGAGCCCTCAGCCTCACACACCATGTTGACGCACCAGTGGATGCCGTAGGAGCGGTAGACGTAGGCGAACCCCGGCGGACCGAACATCACACCGTTTCGCGGGGTCGGCCCGCGGTAGGAATGGGCGGCAGGCTCGGTGTGGTGGTAGGCCTCGACCTCGACGATGATTCCCCCAACCCCGTCCACAAGCATGGTCGCGCCGATCAGGTCGGGCGCGACGTCGTGGACGCTGCGGGCGAAAAACCGCTTGTTCAGAGGCTTTCCAAGAGAAGGCAACGGCGGGGACATGGATACTGTCTGGCGGGAAACGAGGAGGTCGGCGGTTGCGGCAGAAGCCATTGAGGATTAGGTAGTATTGGCAACGGTTGGACAAGTCATGGTCGTCGTTCTGGACACAGTTTCATTGCAGCCCGTGCGCCCCCGGCATCCGGAGAAGGCGCACCGGCCGGATACGCCGTTGCAGTCGAAGCCGGACTGGATCCGCGTTCGTGCACCGACGAGCCGCGGCTATGCCGACACCCGCAAGATCGTCCGCGACAACAAACTCGTCACCGTGTGCGAGGAGGCGGGCTGCCCGAACATCGGCGAGTGCTGGGACAAGAAGCACGCGACTTTCATGATCATGGGTGACACGTGCACCCGCGCGTGCGCCTTCTGCAACGTCAAGACCGGCATGCCCGGCGCGCTCGATCTCGATGAGCCGAACAACGTCGCCGAGGCGACGGCGAAGCTTGGGCTTGCGCATATCGTCATCACCTCGGTCGACCGCGACGATCTCGCCGACGGCGGCGCCGAGCATTTTGCAAAAACCATCCGCGCCATTCGCGAACGCTGTCCGCAGACGACGATCGAAATTCTGACGCCGGACTTCCTGCGCAAGGAAGGTGCGCTCGAACTCGTCGTGGCGGCGAAGCCCGATGTGTTCAACCACAATCTCGAAACCGTACCGGCGCGCTACCTGTCGGTGCGGCCGGGCGCGCGTTACTTCCACTCGGTGCGGCTGTTGCAGCGGGTGAAGGAACTGGACGCGACGATCTTCACCAAGTCGGGCATCATGGTCGGCCTCGGCGAGGAGCGGCATGAGGTGTTGCAAGTGATGGACGATCTGCGCTCGGCGGACGTCGATTTTCTCACCATCGGGCAATATCTGCAGCCGAGCCGCAAGCACCACGCGGTGATGCGCTATGTGACGCCGGACGAGTTTTCGGGTTACGAGAAGACCGCCTATGCAAAAGGCTTCCTGATGGTGTCGGCGAGCCCGCTGACCCGCTCGTCGCACCATGCGGGTGACGACTTCGCCAAACTGAAAGCCGCACGCGAAGCGCTCTCGCGATAGAGCATGATCCCGAGAAGTGGATATCGGTTTTCGGATCAGATCATGCTCAAAGCGTAAAGCCGTCCATGCCGCAATTCACCAATACGCGCCGGGTCCGCCATCGCGCAGACCAGATGTTCGACCTCGTCGCCGACGTCGAGCGCTATCCCGAGTTCGTGCCGCTCTGCCAATCGCTGAAGGTGC
>JBEIPX010000339.1:0-4029 GCA_040376815.1 Bradyrhizobiaceae bacterium | reverse complement strand
GCGATCGCCCAGCCATCGTCGGCGAGGAAGGCATAGAAGGCTTCCATTGCGACGTCGTAAACGTAGCGAAGCTGCTTCACCGGTCCTCCATGTTGCGAACAGCGGAATCATAAGGCACCCGGGGCCCTGACGCCAACGCGAACGTGAGGCGGTATCACCCGATTGGGGTTATGGCGTCCGCGCGGCGCGGGTGTTAAGTAGCCGCCAAGAGGTCGTTCATGGGTACGTTTCTCTCCTCGTTTCTGCTTCCGGCCGCGGTGGCCGCTGTTGCGGTGGTGCTGCTGCTCGGCTTGATCAACATGATGCGCGGCGGCTCGCCGAATACGTCACAGAAGCTGATGCGGTTGCGTGTGCTGTTCCAGTTCGTTGCCATCGTGATCGCGATGCTCGCGGTCTGGGTGCTCGGATCGCGCGGGTAAGCAGAGGAAAAAATGGTCGTCCTCAATCGCATCTACACCCGCACCGGCGACGATGGCACCACTGCGCTTGGCAGTGGCGAACGGCGGCCGAAGTACGATCTGCGGATCGAAGCCTACGGAACCGTGGATGAAACCAATGCCGCGATCGGCGTTGTCCGCATTCATCTGAAAAGCGCCGTTGGCGATAGCGAGATCGTCGATCACATGCTCGCGCGCATCCAGAACGACCTGTTCGATCTCGGCGCCGATCTTGCGGTCCCGCAGCGGCCCGACAAGGCCGAGCGCCTGCGCGTGCTTTCGACGCAGGTCGCGCGGCTCGAGCAGGACATCGACCGGCTGAATGCCGATCTGACACCGCTCAACTCCTTCGTGCTGCCGGGTGGAACCGCGGCCGCGGCGCACCTGCATCTTGCACGGACGATTTGCCGGCGTGCCGAGCGGGTGATGGTCGAACTGGCATCCCGGCCGGATGAACCTGTCACTGATGCCGCGATTCAGTACATGAACCGGCTGTCGGATTTCCTGTTCGTCGCCAGCCGCACGCTCAACGACCGGGGCGCCGGCGACGTCCTTTGGGTCCCGGGACAAAATCGCTAGGCGGAATAGCTCTGCGAAAGAGGAACGCAGAACCCTCCAAACAGGGATATTTTCCGCGCTTCTCGCGTTGACCGGGCTAGACTGGGCCTTTAGGTTCCGCGCCCATATTCCCGAACAGAATACGAAAGAGGCCCATGAAGGTTCTGGTACCTGTCAAACGCGTCGTTGACTACAACGTCAAGATCCGCGTCAAGGGCGATGGCTCGGGCGTCGAGCTCGCCAACGTCAAGATGTCGATGAATCCGTTCGACGAAATCGCCGTCGAGGAAGCCTTACGTCTGAAAGAAGCGGGCAAGGCGACCGAAGTTGTCGTCGCGTCGATCGGTCCGCAGCAGGCGACCGAAACGATCCGCACCGCGCTCGCGATGGGTGCCGACCGCGGCATCCTGGTGAAGACGGATGTGATGGCGGAACCGCTCGGCGTCGCAAAGATTCTGAAGGGGATCGCCGAAGCCGAGAAGCCCGGCCTGATCCTGCTCGGCAAGCAGGCGATCGACGACGACTCGAACCAGACCGGCCAGATGCTGGCCGCGCTGCTCGGCTGGTCGCAGGCGACGTTCGCGTTCAAGATCGAGGTCGACGGTTCCGACTTCAAGGTGACGCGCGAAGTCGATGGCGGCTTGCAGACCGTGAAGCTGAAGGGGCCGTCGATCGTAACTGTCGACCTGCGTCTCAACGAGCCGCGCTATGCATCGCTGCCGAACATCATGAAAGCGAAGAAGAAGCCGATCGACGAGAAGGCGCCCGATGCTTACGGCGTCGACCTCTCGCCACGGCTGGAGGTCATCAAGACGTCAGAGCCGCCCGGCCGCAAGGCAGGCGTGAAGGTCGGCTCGGTGGCCGATCTGGTTTCGAAACTCAAGAATGAAGCCGGGGTTCTCTGATGACCACTTTGCTGATTGCTGAACATCATCACGAAGTCCTCAAGGACTCGACCAACAAGGCGCTGACCGCGGCCGCTCAACTCGGCGGCGACGTGCATGTGCTGGTCGCCGGTGGCGGACAAGGCACCAAGGCTGCGGCCGATGCGGCTGCGAAGCTCAAGGGCGTCGGCAAGGTGCTGCTCGCCGCGGACGCGATCTACGAACACGACCTCGCCGAGCCGCTGGCTGCACTGATCGTCTCGCTCGCCGGCAGCTACGACGCGATCGTTGCGCCCGCGACCTCGCGTTTCAAGAACGTCATGCCGCGCGTCGCGGCCCTGCTCGACGTGATGCAGCTTTCGGAGATCACCAAGGTGATCGCACCGGATACGTTCGAGCGCCCGATCTATGCCGGCAACGCGATCCAGACCGTGAAGAGCAAGGATGCGAAGAAGGTCATCACCGTCCGCACCTCGACCTTCCAGGCGGCGGGCGAGGGTGGCAGCGCCGCGGTCGAGACTGTCGCGGCGGCGGCTGACCCCGGCCTGTCGAGTTTCGTCGGCGAGGAAGTCGCGAAGTCGGATCGTCCGGAACTGACCTCGGCCAAGATCATCGTCTCGGGCGGCCGAGCGATGCAGAGCCGCGAGAACTTCAGCAAGTACATCGAGCCGCTCGCCGACAAGCTCGGCGCCGGCGTCGGCGCTTCGCGCGCCGCGGTCGATGCGGGTTATGCCCCGAACGACTGGCAGGTTGGCCAGACTGGCAAGGTGGTTGCCCCGGAGCTCTACATTGCCATCGGCATTTCCGGCGCGATCCAGCATCTCGCCGGCATGAAGGACTCCAAGGTGATCGTGGCGATCAACAAGGACGAGGACGCCCCGATCTTCCAGGTGGCGGACTACGGTCTTGTTGCCGATCTGTACCAGGCCGTTCCCGAACTGACCGAGGAACTGGCCAAGCTCGGCAAGTAGGTAATTGGCGGACCGGCCCGGAGCGAACCTCCGGGCCGGTTGCCGTCAGGAATGGCTATCCGGGGCGGGTGTTATATAAGGGAGCAGGTTCGCGCCACACTGGCGGCGAGCCTGGGTGAGAAGGTGTCATGGCGTTGAATATCAAGACTGTCGGCGTGATCGGTTCGGGCCAGATGGGCAACGGCATCGCGCATGTGGCGGCACTCGCCGGCTACGATGTCCTCCTCAACGATATTTCCGCCGACCGGCTGAAGTCGGCGATGGCGACCATCAACGGCAATCTCACCCGGCAGGTCGCGAAGAAGATCATCACCGAGGATGCGCGCAAGCAGGCGCTCGACCGCATCAAGTCGGCCGAGACCATCGATGGACTCGCCGCCTGCGATCTCGTGATCGAAACCGCGATCGAGAAGGAAGAAGCCAAGCGCAAGATCTTCCAGCAGGTCTGTCCCGTGCTGAAGCCGGAAGCGATCGTCGCTTCCAACACCTCGTCGATCTCGATCACGCGCCTTGCGGCCTCGACCGATCGTCCCGAGCGCTTCATCGGCATTCACTTCATGAATCCGGTGCCGGTGATGGAGCTGGTCGAACTGATCCGCGGCATCGCCACGGACGATGCGACGTTCGACACCGCCAAGGAATTCGTCACCCGGCTCGGCAAGCAGATCGCCGTTTCGGAAGATTTCCCGGCATTCATCGTCAACCGCATTCTGCTGCCGATGATCAACGAAGCGATCTACACGCTGTATGAAGGCGTCGGCAACGTCGAGGCCATCGACGCGGCGATGAAGCTCGGCGCGCATCACCCGATGGGGCCGCTCGAACTGGCCGACTTCATCGGCCTCGATACCTGCCTGTCGATCATGCAGGTGCTGCACGAGGGGCTGGCGGACTCGAAATACCGTCCGTGTCCGTTGCTGGTGAAGTACGTCGAGGCCGGCTGGCTTGGCCGCAAGACCCAGCGTGGGTTCTACGACTATCGCAGCGACAAGCCTGTTCCGACGCGATAATTCGCGGCGCTGACCGATCCCGGTTAAGTTTCATTAACTAACGCCTTGTACGGTGCCCGGCAGTATTCGGGTGTGTGGGCGTTGGGTTATGGATCTCGCAGCAGTTGTCGTCGCCATGATGGCGCAGCAGACGCAGTCGCAAATCGGCACTGCCGTCTTGAAACAGCAG
>JBEIPX010000318.1:0-4229 GCA_040376815.1 Bradyrhizobiaceae bacterium | reverse complement strand
TCGGCATCCCTGTGCTCTCGCTGGTGGATACCGCAGGCGCCTATCCCGGCATCGGCGCAGAGGAACGCGGACAGGCGGAAGCCATCGCGCGCTCGACCGAAGCCTGCCTCAACCTCGGCGTGCCGAACGTGTCGATCATCATCGGTGAAGGCGGCTCGGGTGGCGCGATCGCAATCGCAACCGCCAACCGCGTGATGATGCTCGAGCACTCCGTCTACAGCGTGATTTCGCCGGAGGGCGCTGCATCGATTCTGTGGCGCGACCCGGCCAAGGCGCAGGACGCGGCCGTTAACATGAAGATCACCGCGCAGGACTTGATGCGCTTCGGCGTCATCGACAGCATCCTGAAAGAGCCGGCGGGCGGCGCGCATCGCGACCCGCAGGCGATGATCGTGACCGCGGGCGAAGCGATCAACAATGCGCTCGATGAATTGCGCCACTTCGATCCTGCGACCGTCCGCAATCAGCGCCGCCAGAAATTCCTCAATATTGGCCGCAAGCTCGCCTGAATTCGCAGGTTATCGTCTCGCATGAGGCGAGACCTGCCAAAATCAGCGCAAACTCCCGCAAAGAGCTGGGGGAGATCAGACCACAATGGGGCAATGCTGAATTCAGGCTTTTTCTGGGCACCAGCCTCGCGCACGCTCCCTTACCGCAGCCGCAAAAGTTTACGATCGGTTTACTATTCGGCGCGCGGAACTCTCGACCAAAGCCCGTTCAGCTTGCGACCCCGGGGGCTTAAGGATAATAATTATTCAATTGCTTCACATTATTGGACGCTATTCCCGGAGACGGGGCTCTTCCCGTGAAGCACGGAGTTCGGTTTTGATTTCACGTCCTCTGGCCCGCGCGCTGACGACGTCCGCTGTTCTCGCAGCGGGCGTATTGTTGGCTGGCTGCGACACGGACGGACTGACGACCAACGCCAAGGCGTTGCGGCCAATCCCCGAGCGGCTCGTCGCCGAGATCCAGAAGAAGGACATGGAGACGCAGTCGCCGATCCTGGTGCGGCTGTTTAAGCAGGAATCCGAGCTCGAAGTCTGGAAGCAGAACCGCGCCGGACAATATGACCTGCTCAAGACCTATCCGATCTGCCGCTGGTCCGGCGATCTTGGTCCGAAGGTCAAGGAAGGCGACCGGCAGGCGCCGGAAGGTTTCTACAACATCACGCCCGCGCAGATGAACCCGCAGTCGCAGTTCTATCTCGCGTTCAACATGGGTTATCCGAACGCGTTCGACAAAGCGCTCGGACGCACGGGTTCGCAGCTGATGGTGCACGGCGACTGCTCATCGCGCGGCTGCTATGCCATGACCGATGAGCAGATCACAGAGATCTACGCTCTCGGCCGCGAGTCGTTCTTCGGCGGCCAGCGTTCGTTCCAGGTGCAGGCCTATCCGTTCCGCATGACGCCGCAGAACATGGCCAAGCATCGCGGCAGCCCGCACATGCCGTTCTGGCGAATGATCAAGCAGGGCTACGATCACTTCGAAGTCACGCGGCAGGAGCCGAAGGTCGACGTCTGCGAGAAGCGCTACGTGTTCGACGCACAGCAGCCCGCGAACTCGACCAGGCCGTTGAACTTCCGCCCCGATGGCGCATGCCCGGTGTACGAAGTTCCGGCCGAGGTCGCCGACGCGGTGCGGGACAAGCAGCGTCAAGACGACATCAAGATCGCCGAGTTGATCTCGCGCGGCACGCCTGCGGCCCGCTCGCGTGCGGGCGTCGATGGCGGCATGCATCCGGTGTTCGCCAACAAGCTGCCGAACGCCGAGACGATCGCGATGCCGGACAAGGACACGGCCTATACGGTCGCATCGTATTCATCCGCGCCGGGCACGATCCCCTCGCACGTCAATCCGCCCCGCTCGCCCGATCAGCCTGCGCCAAGCATCTTCGGCGCCTCCCCAAGCGAACCCAGCAGCGAGCCTTACGTTGCTGTGCCGGCACCTTCAGCCGCCGCTCGCCCCGCAGCCACGACGACTGCATCGACGAAGCCGGCTGCGAAGTCGGGCTTCTTTGCAAGCATCGCCGAGAAGGTCGGCCTGCGCAGCGCGCCGGACCCGAAACCGCTCCCTCCCGCGCCGGCACCGAAGAAAGACACGAGCAAGCTGGCGTCCAAGCCGGTTCAGGCTGCTGCGCCGAAGCCTGTCGCTGCCGCCAGGCCCGAGCCGCAAAGGCCGCAACCGCCTGCTCCCGTGCAAGCTCAGGCTCAAGGAGGCCCGCAGTCGATCGCTGGCGCTCAGCCGGTCGTACAGGGCAATTCGTTCGAAAGCCGCTGGACCAACTTCCGCTGAACGCGAGCCCTACGCCGGCTCTGCTTCCCGCTTTTCCATCATCGCCTTGAACGCCGGACGCGCATGACACGCTGCAAGCCAAGTCTTGACGCGCGGCGCGGCGTCAAACAGCTCCGGCGCAGGCATTGCATAGCGCATGACCTCGGCGACGTTGAGATCGGCTACCGTAAAGCGGTCGCCGATAAGATAGCCTGAGGCCGCCAGCACATCGTTCAGCACCTTGAACGGCCCGCGCAACGCCTCGACCGCCGCCGATGCCTTGGCTTCGTCACGCTGCTCCGGCTTGCCCGCGCGATGCGTGAGGATCGCGAGCGAGTGCGGCTCGACCTCGGTCGCAGCCCACAGCGACCACATGCTCATCGCGCCGTCTTCCCTCACATCCGCGGGCGCCAGCGAGCCGCCGTGCTTTTTCGCGAGGAACAAGTTGATGGCAAGCGACTCGTTGAGCACGAGACCGTCGTCATCGATTGCTGGAATATGCCCGCTCGGATTGACCTTCAGGAATTCGGGTGAGCGGGTGTGCATCACGCCGGACGATGCCGGATCGGCGAGGCGGTAAGCCTGCATGACCGGCACCTGCTTGAAGGGAATGCCGAGTTCTGCCGCCAGCCAGAAATTGCGCGAGGCGCGCGAGCGATAAACCCCGTAGATCGTCAGCATGGATTCTCCCCAGAACGGCGCGACACCTTTTCACAGGCGCCTGCGAACACCTTTCTCATACGCGAGCAGCAACGAGTTTTCCATTGCGCAACAAAAAGGCCGGCACACCGGCCGGCCTTTCGTCAGAGGTGTCGCGCCCGCCCGGTTACGAATACCGGCCGTGGCAATGCTTGAACTTCTTGCCCGAACCGCATGGACAATCCTCGTTGCGGCCGACCTTGCCCCAGGTCGCCGGATTGTTCGGATCGCGCTCTTCGCCACCGACCGGCACCAGTGACGCGTTGGCGAACGCCATCTCGTCCTCGCCGGTGTTCGGATTGAGCTTGTGCGCCTCCATTTGCGGAAGCTGCGCCGCCTGCTCTTCCGGCGGCACGATCTCGACGCGCATCAACTGCGCCGTCACGGCCTCGCGCAGATGCGAACCCATCTCTTCGAAGAGCGTGAACGCCTCCGTCTTGTATTCCTGGAGCGGATCGCGCTGGCCGTAACCGCGCAGGCCGACGACCTGACGCAGATGGTCGAGCATCACGAGATGCTCGCGCCAGAGGTGATCCAGCGTCTGCAACAGGATCGTCTTCTCGACATAGCGCATCACGTCGGGGCTCCACTGAGCCGCCTTGGACGCCATCCGCTCGTCGGCGGCCTTCTCGATGCGGGCGAACATCTCCTCGTCGGCGATGCCCTCTTCCTTGGCCCATTCGTCGACCGGGAGATCGAGGTCGAGCACGCGCTTCAGTTCTTCCTTGAGGCCCGCCACGTCCCACTGCTCGGCATAGGCCTGTTCAGGCACGTGCTTGGCAACGAGACCGTCGATCAGGGCGTGGCGCATATCGGCGACCGTTTCGACGACGCCTGCATCCTTCATGAAATCGATGCGCTGATCGAAGATCACCTTGCGCTGATCGTTCTGGACGTTGTCGAACTTCAGCAGGTTCTTGCGGATGTCGAAGTTGCGCGCCTCGACCTTCTGCTGCGCCTTTTCCAGCGCCTTGTTGATCCACGGATGGATGATCGCCTCGCCTTCCTGCAGGCCGAGACGCTGCAGCATGGTGTCGAGACGATCCGAGCCGAAGATGCGCATCAGATCGTCGTCGAGCGACAGGAAGAACTTCGAGCGGCCCGGGTCGCCCTGACGGCCGGAGCGGCCGCGCAACTGGTTGTCGATGCGCCGCGATTCGTGGCGTTCGGTGCCCAGCACGAAAAGACCGCCGGCTTCGAGCACCTGCTGGCGTTCGGCCGCGATCTCGGCCTTGATTTTTGCGATGGCGGGTTCG
>JBEIPX010000212.1:0-5772 GCA_040376815.1 Bradyrhizobiaceae bacterium | reverse complement strand
GCCGAGCACGATCACGCCGAGGCTGGCCATTACGAACTGGATACGGCTCAGGTCGGCGATCACGCGCGCGACGGAGATCCCGCGGATCAGTCCGATGATCGGCGCGATGAAACAGCGAGCGTCAACGACGAACGGCCCCAGGCGGAGACGGCGGTTGCCGACGAGGCGGCTCCGCAAGCCATCGCAGCGGATGAGCCTGCGTCTCATGATGATCACAGCCATGATCACGATCACGATCACGATCACGATCAGCGGCACGCCGACGACGAACTCAATGCCGCTCACGCCGACGATGCCCAGCCCACTTCCGACGCGGCGCATGCCCAGAATTCGGGAAGCGACTCGGACAGTGACGATGATGAGGACGACGACGGCGAGGAAGAAGCCGAAGAGGAGCATGTCGAGTCGGTCGGCGGCGAAGACGTTCTCGAGGAAGTTCCGGAACGCGCGTTCCGCCCGCGCCGCCAGTACAAGATTCAGGAAGTCATCAAGCGCCGCCAGGTGATGCTGGTTCAGGTCGTGAAGGAAGAGCGCGGCAACAAGGGTGCTGCGCTCACGACCTATCTCTCGCTCGCCGGACGCTACGCCGTGCTGATGCCGAACACGGCGCGCGGCGGCGGCATCAGCCGCAAGATCACCTCGGCGCAGGATCGCGCCCGTCTGAAGGACGTGGTGCAGGATCTCGACGTGCCCGAAGGCATGGGCATCATCCTGCGCACGGCCGGCGCTGCTCGCACCAAGCCCGAAATCAAGCGTGACTTCGAATATCTGCTGCGCATGTGGGAAACCGTGCGCGATCTGACGCTGAAATCGCAGGCCCCCACCCTCGTCTACGAGGAAGGCTCGCTGATCAAGCGCTCGCTGCGCGATCTCTACAACAAGGAGATCGACGAAATTCAGGTGAGCGGCGATGGCGGCTACGAGGAAGCTCGCGACTTCATGAAGATGCTGATGCCCTCGAACGTGAGGGCCGTGAAGCAGTATCGCGACGGCCAGCCGCTGTTCTCGCGCATGGGCGTCGAGAGTCAGCTCGATGCTATGTTCACGCCGACCGTGCAGCTGCGGTCCGGCGGCTACATCGTCATCAACCAGACCGAGGCGCTGGTCGCGATCGACGTCAACTCCGGACGCTCGACGCGCGAGCACAACATCGAGGACACTGCGCTCAAGACCAATCTCGAAGCCGCCGAGGAAGTCGCGCGACAACTCAGGCTGCGCGATCTCGCGGGTCTGATCGTCATCGACTTCATCGACATGGACGAGAAGCGCAACAATCGTGCGGTCGAGCGCAAGCTCAGCGATTGTCTGCGCCAGGATCGCGCGCGCATCCAGGTCGGACGCATCTCGCACTTCGGCCTGCTCGAAATGTCGCGCCAGCGCATCCGCGCCAGCGTGCTCGAGTCATCGACGGAGCCCTGTGCGCATTGTGGCGGCTCGGGCCATGTCCGCTCGGTCGCCTCGGTGGCGCTGCAACTCCTGCGCAGCGTCGAAGAGAGTCTGATGAAGGGCGCGACCCACAATCTCGTGGTGCGCACCCGCACCGACGTCGCGCTCTACGTGCTGAATCACAAGCGCGGCCACCTGCGCGACCTCGAGAACGGTTTCAAGGTCACGATCGCCGTGATCGCGGATGCGACCATCGGCGGCCAGCAGTCGTTCGTTATCGATCGCGGCGAACAGGTGCATACGCTGGAAGCTGCAAAAGCCCTGCTCGTTACCCAGCTTGCCGCCAACCCTGCGCCGGTTGAAGAACCTCTCGATGACGAGAGTTTCGAAGACGAAATCGCCGAGGACGGAGCCGACGAGGAAGAAACCGCGCAGGCCGAAGCTCGCCCCGAGAGCGAAGACGGCACGCGCAAGCGCCGCCGTCGCCGCCGCCGTGGACGTGGCGATCGCGAACCCGCGCAGGGTGGCGAAAGCGGCGGTGACAACGAAACGTTCGTCCCGCCAGCCGCGTCGCAGGCAAGCGACGAGAGCAGCGCACCGGGCGAAGCTGACGACGGCGACGACGAAGCCGGTGATGAGGACGCGGAGGCCCGTGGCGCCGACCAGCAAGCCAACGGCGAACGCCGTCCGCGCCGCCGCGGACGTCGTGGCGGCCGCCGCCGCCGTGGCGGAGCCCGTGAGGAAGGTCTCGCCGGTTCGATCGCCGACGAACTCGAGCAGACTGCCTCGTCCGAGGCAGAGCCGGCTGTCGCCGATTTCGAGGCCGCGCATGAGCCGAAGCCGCTCACGGACATGCCGGTCGCCGATATGCCGGTCGCTGAGCATGCACCGGCACCAGCAATGGCCGCGGAACCGGTCGCTGCACAAAGCGATGACACGCCGCGCCGCCGTTCGACCGTACGCGAAAAGGTGAGCTTCTTCTCGATCGAAAGCGACGCTCCTGCCGCTCCGCAGCCCACTCCGGACCCGGCCGCTGCTCAGGCGACACCTGAGCCGGAGCCCGCAACTGAGGCCACGGAACAGCCGCGCCGCGCCGGATGGTGGTCGCGCCGCTTCGGCAACGGCGAATAGCCGCTAGCCGCTCCAACGAGAAACGCCCGGCATCGCTGCCGGGCGTTTTGTTTTCAGAAGGCCGTTCGGTTATGCGCCGCGGATGTGCTGCGCCCAGCGCGAGAGCGCGGCCATCAGAACCGTCGCCAGCGCATTCTTCACCACCGACCCGGCAATGAAGGGGACGACGCCGACGAGCCATGCGCGCTCCATGCCGAGTTTCATCCCGAACGCCAGCCACGCGAAACCGAACACGAAGATGATGATGTGGCCAACGGCCATGGCGGCAAAGACGCGCAGCGCCGATTGGCCGAAGCCGTTTTCGCACATCCAGCCGGTGACGAACGCAGCCACCGCGAATCCGGCCAGATAACCTCCCGTCGGGCCCGTCAGGATCGCAACGCCGCCCACCGGCGATGCGAATACCGGCAGCCCCATCGCGCCTTCAGCGAGGTAGGCGAGCAAGGTCACGAAGCCGAGCCGCGAGCCGTAACCGGCGCCGATCATCAGCACCACCAGCGTCTGCATCGTCATCGGCACATAAGGCAGCGGCACGTTGACCTTGGCCGACAGCGTCAGCAGCGCTGTGCCTGCGATGACAAGAACGACATTGCGGACGAGCGCGCGAACGGCGTTGCCCGGCTGCGGCCAGAAAACGGTGGCGAGTTGCTGCGGTGATGCGGATGGTGCGTTGCTGCTCATGTCTGCTTCCGTCGTGTTGTTCCGGCGCGCCTGATGCGCAAAGCTTCATACAGACCGCGCGCGGAATTGGCGAGCGCTTTACGTGCGCTCGTGTGCCTGCATTCCATGCAGAAGAATTTTCTAGTGTGGCGATTCAAAAACGGAGATTTAGCGCGCCAGCCAGCGCGTGACGCGCGCGATCGCCTCGCGGGTATCGTCGGTCGAACCCGAATAGCAGAAGCGGACGAAGGCACGCCCATGCACCGGGTCGAAATCGACTCCCGGCGTCGCCGCGACGTGGGCCTCCTCCAGCATGCGCTTGGCGAAATCGAAACTGTCGGCGCTGAAGCGGGAGATGTCCGCGTAGAGATAGAACGCACCGTCCGCAGGCAGCAGACGATCGAGGCCCGCTTTCGGGAAACCCTCGATCAGCAGACGGCGATTGTCTTCGTAGGTGTGCTTGACGGCGTCCATCTCGGCACGGCCATCGAACGCAGCTTCGGCTGCGACCTGCGACAAGGTAGGCACCGAGATCGCGAAATTCTGTTGCAGACGCTCGATCGGCCGCACCAGCGATTCCGGCACGACCATCCAACCGACGCGCCAGCCGGTCATGCAGAAATATTTCGAGAACGAGTTGATGACGACAATGTTGTCCGAGAGCTCTGCCGCGCTCGTCGCCGGAAACGCGTAATCGAGGCCGTGATAGATTTCGTCCGAGATGAAGCGGATGCCTTCGCTGGCAGCAGCCTCCATCAGGCGCGATAGCGCCTCGCGGCTCATCATCGTGCCGGTCGGATTGGCTGGGCTCGCAACCAGCACACCCTTCAGGGGCGTCTTGCGATGCGCGGCGAGCAGCGCTTCCGGCGTCAATGCATGACGCGACTCCGCATGCGTCTCGATCAGGACTGGCTCGCAGCCGAGCGCGGTCAGAATATGCCGGTACGGCGGATAACCCGGAATCGCCACTGCGACGCGGTCACCCGGTTCGAACATCGCCAGAAAGGCGAGGATGAAGCCGCCGGACGAGCCGGTGGTGACGACAATCCGCTCGGGATCCACATCACAACCATGTGTCTCGCGGTAGTAGCGCGCGATTCGCGCCCGCAGCGCCGGAATGCCGAGCGCGGAGGTATACTCGATCCGGCCATGCTCCAGGGCAGTTCGCGCAGCAGAGATGGCCGTTCGCGGTGCCGGATTCGCCGGCTGCCCGACCTCCATATGCACTACATGCCCGCCGGCCGCTTCGATCCGGGCGGCTGCGGCCATCACATCCATCACCATGAACGGTGGCACAGCCCCGCGTGATGAGGGATTGAGCAAGGCCGCGACAGTGTTTTTGGTGGTCACATCATGCATCGAAGTCTGCTAATCCGGTGGGCAAGAACATGGGCAAGAACGCATGGGCAGGGCTGCGGCGGCGCCGCTCTCCTGCCGCAATCAAGCGCTTGTTAGCACTGCTTTTATCACCGGATCGGGTCCCTTTGCCAAACGAAATGCCACCCGCGGCGGCTGCACTCCGGAACCGCCACGCCCCGCGCGCACCGCTGCGATGGATAGCGGCTGCGACCGCCGCTGCCGTTGCGCTCGCTCCGGTGACGGCTGCCGCACAGCGCCGCGGACCGCCGATCCTGCGCGATACCGAGATCGAGCAATTGTTGCGCGAGTATACCGCGCCGATCCTGCGCGCCGCCGGCCTCACCAGGCAGAACATCCAGGTCGTCCTGATCAACGACACGAGCTTCAACGCCTTCGTGGCCGACGGCCGCCGTATCTTCGTCAACGTCGGCGCACTGCGCGATTCGGAAACCCCGAACCAGATCATCGGCGTGCTGGCGCACGAGACCGGCCACCTCGCCGGGGGCCACCTCGCGAAGCTGCGCGAGGAGATGTCGCGCGCGCAAACGCAGATGGTGCTTGCCACCCTGCTCGGCCTTGGCGCCGCGGTTGCGGGCGCGCGTGCCGGCGCCGGCAGCGGCGGTGCAGCCGCCATCGCCGCACCGCAGGCGGCGATCATGCGCACGGTGCTGTCTTATCAACGGCAGCAGGAAGAGAACGCCGACAAGGCCGGCGTGAAGTTCCTCGACGCCACCGGCCAGTCGTCGAAGGGCATGTACGAGACGTTCAAGCGCTTCAACGACCAGATCATGTTCGCCGGCCGCGGCAGCGATCCCTATATGCAGTCGCATCCGCTGCCGTCTGAGCGCGTCGCCGCGCTCGGCGAACTCGCCCGCTCCAGCCCGAACTGGGAAAAGAAAGACGATCCGGCGCTGCAGCTGCGTCATGACATGATGCGCGCAAAGATTTCCGGCTTCCTCGAGCGGCAGGATACGGTGGTTCGGCGCTACACCAGCTCTGCCGACAACCTTCCCTCCCGCTACGCGCGCGCGATCGCCACCTATCGCCATGGCGACCTGCGGGTCGCAATCGCCCAGATCGACGGCCTGATCCAGACCCAGCCGAACAACCCGTACTTCTACGAGCTCAAGGGCCAAGCGCTGCTCGAAGGCGGCAAACCGGACGAAGCCATCCCACCGTTGCGCCGCGCACTGCAGCTCTCGAACCGAGCGCCGCTGATCGAGATCATGCTAGGGC
>JBEIPX010000352.1:0-3955 GCA_040376815.1 Bradyrhizobiaceae bacterium | reverse complement strand
CGCTGTTCAAGGTGCTGGCGATCTCCGATCCATCGATCCCGGCACTCGCCGGCATCAGCGATGACGATCCGCCGCCGCCTGCGCCCAAGCCACAAAGCCAGACGCAAAGCCAGCCGCAAAGCCAGACAGAGAATCCGCCGCAGGCCGCGTCCGATGAAATTTGAGTCCTCGCTGCTCGCGGCCGTTCCCGGCATTCGCCATGCATTCTTCACCCGCGAGGGCGGCGTGTCGCAAGGAATCTATGCCAGCCTCAATGCCGGGCTCGGCTCGGATGACGACCCGGCGCATGTCGCCGAGAACCGCAAGCGGATGGCGGAATCCGTTGGCGTTGCTCCGTCGCATTTTCTGACCGCGATCCAGGTTCACTCGCCGGACGCCGTGATCGCCACGGAACCGTGGGATCTGAACGCACGCCCGCGCGCCGATGCGATCGTGACGAACGTGCCCGGGCTTGCGCTTGGCGCGAGCGCCGCCGATTGCGGACCGATCCTGTTCGCCGATGCGTCCGCGCGGGTCATCGGCGCGGCGCATGCCGGCTGGAAAGGCGCACTGACCGGCGTGCTGGAATCGACCATCGCGACGATGGAGACGCTCGGCGCCGATCGCAGCCGGATCGTGGCCGCGATCGGCCCGCTGATCCGCCAGCAGAGCTACGAGGTCGGCGCGGAGTTCGTCGCACGTTTCCAGGAAGGCGATGCATCCAACGCGCGCTTCTTTGCTCCCTCCAGCCGCGATAGCCATGCGATGTTCGATCTCGCGGGCTTCATTCGCACACGGCTGGAACAGGCCGGCATCCTGATGATCGACGACACCGCCGTCGACACCTACAGCGACGAGCGCTTTTTCAGCTATCGCCGCACCACGCATCGTAAAGAACCGGACTACGGCCGCCACGTGCATGCGATCGTGCTGGAATAGATATCGAGCAGCGCAAGGAGCAACCTCGTGAAGAAACGACTCATAACCGGCTTCTCGGTTTTTGCTTTCATGACGCTGACCACCACGGCGTTCGGCGGAATCACAGTTCCTTTGGTCAAAGACCCGCTTCGCAACAAGACCATCGTTCCGAAGTCCGGCCCCGGAAACCAGTTCAACAAGTTCTGGATCACCCCTCAGGGCCGAGTGGTTTGGTTCTTCGTATCGGGAGCCGCAAACGAAGGTATTACAGCGGAAATCGGAAAGGGCGTGACCCGCGGCAAGACGGTGCTGCAATACGACCCGGACGGTAACGTAGTCGATTACGCAAAGTACAAAGGCCGCATCGTTCGCATCGATGCGCCGTATCTAGCCAGAGCGACGTCGAACGGTTCAGGCGTCTTGAATTTCAACTACTCGTTCACAGCCGCGCACACCACGAAGGCCGGCACGAAGATCGAGGAGTCAGAGATGACCAGCATGAAGGTCGATATCAGCGCCGGCGACTGCAAATTCACCGCCAACAGCTCCAACACCCTGACGCGCAGCGGAACGGTGATCCAGAACCTGAACAGCGATGAGCCAACGGTCGGCTGCACCGTCACAGACGGAAACAACTGACCTCGCCATCGCTCCAGGCGGGTGCGGCCCTAGCCAACATTTCTGAAGTCGGGCTTGACTCTCCACCCGGTGGAGACCGCACAACGCCCGCATGAAGAACAAAACCTACAGCATCGGCGAAGCGGCGCGGCTCAGCGGACTGACCGTGAGGCGCCTGCGCTTCTATTGCGACAAGGGCCTGCTGCCGGCAGACCGCACCGAGAGCGGTTACCGCGTCTTCAGCAACGACGAGATCGTGCGTCTCGATCTGATCCGCTGCCTGCGCGACGCCGGTCTCGGCCTCGAGGCCATCCGCAAGGTGCTGTCGCAGAAACTTTCATTGAACGATGCGCTGACGCTTCGGCTGCGCACGCTCGAGACGGAAATCGCCGCGCAACGCCGTGTGGCGTCGGCGCTGCGGGCCGCACTCCGCTCCCCCGAACTCACCGAAGCCGACTTGAGGAGATTCTGGACCATGACCAATCTGTCCCGCACCGAACGCCGCCGCGTCATCGAAGATTTCTACGAGAAGGTCTCCGATGGCGTGAACATGGACCGCAACTGGATGCGGCAGATGATCGAAGCCAGCACACCCGAACTTCCGGACGATCCGACGCCCGAGCAGTGCGACGCCTGGATCGAACTTTCCGCGATCCTCGACGATCCGAAGTTCGTCGCCAACGTTCGTTCCAATGCAAAGGAAGTCTGGGACAGCAACGACTTCGATCTCACCGCCTGGCAAGGAGCGGCGGCACCGTTCATGGCGAAAGTCAAAGACGCCATCGCGCAAGGCTTCGACCCGGAATCGGAAACCGCTCACACGCTCGCGCGAGAATGGCTGGAGACGTCCGCACGGGTGATGAACCGCGCACCGGATGACGACTACAAGGCGTGGCTGCGCACGCGATATGCGGCGCACGATTCCCGCGCGGTGCGCTATTGGGAGCTGGTCGCGATCATGAAAGGCCAGCCGCCACAGACCAGTCCCAACCGGGAATGGAATTGGGTCATCGACGCGATGAAGCACCATCTCGCGGCTTAGGCCGGTGCAGGCCGACGGTATTGCGGCTGCCCACATCCGCCGCCCTAGACCTTAACGCAAATTAACGATATCGCTGCGGCATGACCGGCTGCCCCAGCGATATCAGAGCAGCGATCCGCCGCGCGATGCCACTCGGCGTCGTGCTGGCGCTGGCGTTTGCCGTGTCCGGTTGTGCATCCGGCAATCAGGCCTCGCTGGCGTTCGCCTCGGCGGGCCCGGCCGGCAACGCGACCGTTGCCTTCGAATCGATCGACGGCCCGCCACCGCAGGTATTCGAGCGGCTGGTGCGGGCGATCGACAGCGAATCGCAAACCCGCAGCCTTGCGGTCGTCTCGCGCGAAGCGCCCGCCGCCTATCGCATCCGCACCTATCTCTCGGCGCAGGTCCGCCGCGGCAAGACAGTGATCGCGTGGGTTTGGGACGTCTACGACCGCAACCAGGAGCGGGCAATCCGGCTGTCTGGCGAGGAAATGGCGGGCAAGCCGGGACGTGACGCCTGGTCGGTCGCCGACGACGCCCTGCTCCGGCGCATCGCCCAGTCCGGGCTGAACGGGTTGGCCGGCATGATCAATGGAACCGCACCCGGCGAACCAGTGCCAGCCCCCGAGGTACGCGGACCCGCAGTCGCCTCAGCTAGCGGCAACATCGCCTTGAGCTACAGCGCCAACTAGGGGCCGATTCCGGGGAAGCGGGCCCATTTCGCGGTGAAAGCACGCGTAAACCAAGCCCCTGATCCTTCCAAATTGCGCAGGAAAACCGGTCGCTTCGTATTGCCAGCCGCGCCGCCTCCTTGATATCACCTCGCTCGCGCGGGCAGCCGCGCATGAGTCCTATCGTGGATGGCTGATGTGCTGAAAAGCGTACCCGCAGAGCAACGTGGAGAGACGCGGATGGCGGCGAAGAACGGGTCGATCAAACTCGTCGCCGGCAACTCGAATCCCGCCCTTGCCGAAGCCATCGCCGCGACGCTGGAAACTCCCCTGACCAAGGCCGTCGTCCGCCGCTTCGCGGACATGGAGATCTTCGTCGAGATTCAGGAGAACGTCCGCGGCTCGGACGTCTTCGTCATCCAGTCGACTTCCTATCCGGCCAACGACCACCTGATGGAGCTTCTGATCATCACCGATGCGCTGCGCCGCGCCTCCGCGCGCCGCATCACCGCGGTGATCCCCTATTTCGGTTACGCCCGGCAGGATCGCAAAGTCGGTTCACGCTCGCCGATCTCGGCCAAGCTGGTGGCGAACCTGATCACGCGTGCAGGTGTCGATCGCGTTCTCACGCTCGATCTCCATGCCGGTCAGATCCAGGGCTTCTTCGATATCCCGACCGACAATCTCTATGCGTCGCCGGTGATGGTGCGCGACATCCGCGAGAACTTCGACCTCGCCAACCTGATGG
>JBEIPX010000345.1:0-4018 GCA_040376815.1 Bradyrhizobiaceae bacterium | reverse complement strand
CCACAAGAGCCAGTTGAAGATCGGCGTGGTGCCGACATTGGCACCGGCGATGCGCGGATCGTAACCGATGCGCAGCGTGACGATGGCGGCGAGGATCGCAGCGAGCCAGCGCAGGAACGGGATCGGCCGCTTCATCGAAATCCATGCGGTCGCGAGCGACATCAGCGACAATGCGATGGTGAGCCAGCCCTTTTCGAGTGCGAACGTCAGCCCGAGCGACAGCGCCGACAGCGTGCCGGTGGCGAACAATGCGGTCGCGATCGCCTGGCCGGGGCGTGGCTCGCGCTTCGTCAGCCACTCCGTCGCGAGCGCGAAGCTGCCTGCCACCGCGATCGCGATCAGCGCGAACGGGATCGAACGGTCGAGATGCGCGATGCGTGCATAAAGCGCGACCAGCAGCGCCAGCGGCACGAATACCGCTGCCGCCGCCCACACCACCGGGATTTTTGCGCTGGCCGAGCGGCCCTGCGCGAGGAAGCCGGTCACGCCGAAGGCGAGGGCGAAGCCGGCCGCGGTGACCAGATGCAGCATCACCGAGCCGTCGGTTGCACCCGGCGCGACGCCGGGCAGCGAGCCCGCGGGCACCACGAGATACTGCTGATTGGCGCGCACCGCCCACTCGATGAAAACGACGGCGGTAAACACGGCGGCGGACGCAACCGCGCCGGTCGCGGCCTCCGCGCGCCACGCGACGTACAATGCCGCGGCGACCAGAAGCGCGAACGCGATCATCGCTGCGTCCGCGTGCACGCTCGAGAGCACGATCAGCAGTGCGCCGAACAGATACGCGCCGAGCGAGGTCGACGAGATCGGTTCGATCTTGCCGTCCGTCGCCGGCGGTCCGAACATGAAGCCGCACACCACCAGCAGCGCCGCGAGGATGAAGCCCGCGACGACATGGAAGACATGCGGCGCGACCATCGACGGTCCGCACGACAGGCACGGCAGCGTCCACAGGATCGCGAACGCCACCGTGGTGATCGCAAGCCAGCGCCACAGCCGGACGCGCGCCAGCGCGAACGCGGCACCGGTGACGATCGCGAGATAGATGTAGAGCGCCCAGAAGTCCGGCTTGTCGGAGGAGACCAGAACCGGCGTGACGAATGCTGCGGCGATGCCGAGGCCGGCGAGCGCGGGTCCATGCAGCAGTGCTGCGGCAAGCGTGCACATGGCGACGATGCCGAGCAGGATGAAGGCGGAGGCGGGCGCGAGAAAATCGTAGAGCGCGTAGCTTGCGTAGACCGTGCCAAAAGCGACCACCGTTCCGGCCGCGGTCAGGATCGCCGGAATGTTCGCGATCGGCAGCGGGCCGGTGGCGGTCGCGGTTTCCTTGCGGCGGGTCCATTCACCGGCGGCGAGCAGACCGGCCGCGAACAGCGAGGCGAGCAGCACGCGCACGCCCGGGCCGATCAGGCCCTGTTCGATCGAATAGCGGACGAGGAAAAGCCCGCCGAGCGCGAGCGTCAGTCCGCCGACCCATACGACCCAGCGCGTGCCGAGGCGTTCTTCGAGGCCCGGTTTTGCGGCCTCGGGTCCAGCTTCCCTTGCCGGGGGTGCGGCGGCTGCGTTTTTCGATGCGGATGCGGCGGCTTCCTTGATGACATCGTCGACGCTGAACGGTTCGGCTGCTCGCGGTGCATCGGCGCTCGGCGCAATGGGCGGCGCGATCGGGATTTCGGCTGAGGGGGTTTGTGGCGAAGGTTGCGCCGGCCGTGACAACGTCGCGCCTTGCAATGAGGCTTCAAGCGCAGCGAGCTTGGCGCCGACCTCGTTCGCCCGGAACGACGCCTTGCGCGCCCAGAAGATGGCGATGAGGGCGATCAGCAGCGCCAGAAATTCCATGGATCTCCCCCGAAAGGCCTTAGTCCGGGCTGGGCAGCCCGG
The DNA here is from genome assembly GCA_040376815.1 of Bradyrhizobiaceae bacterium. Taxonomy (GTDB): domain Bacteria; phylum Pseudomonadota; class Alphaproteobacteria; order Rhizobiales; family Xanthobacteraceae; genus SG-bin9. The sequence continues at coordinate 2,134 of JBEIPX010000345.1, read as the reverse complement.
CCTTTTACACGCAAGCGCCAACGGCCGCGGGTGCGGCTGCTTGCAAGAAGGTCAGTCTCCGCGGTGCGCGCAAAAGTTCAAGGGTGTGGAGGTGGAATTCTACAGGCGGCGCTTTGCCGCTGGCCTGGCGATCCGCTACCGCCAGCTATTCCGGGTCGACGCGGAAGGGCCGCCCTTCGACCGAAAGGTCGCCCGGGCCGATGGCGTCGAGCGCCCGCAGCATCCGCCCCTCGCGGCCGAGCGCCTTGTCGGCCAGCATCACGATCAGCCGGTTGGGATAGGCGCTGGGCGAGGCCTGGCGAATCTGCCGCGCGATCGACAATTCGTCGCGGTGCGGATTGAGTGCACAGGCGGCCGCGAATGCGCTCGCGGTCGAACGGCTGATGCCGGCATAGCAATGCACGACCATCGGCGCCGCGCGGTCCCACCGCCGTACGAAATCGAGTGCGCGTTCGACATGCTCGACCGACGGCGCGACGAAGCCGTCCGCCGGTTCGGTGATGTCGTCCATCGAGATCATCAGGTGATTGGCCTCGAGAACCGTCGGCGGCCGCATCACCTTGGAGATGTTACCCATCACCGTCAGCACATGGCGGGCGCCAGTGACGTGAACGGTGTCGTGCAGGGCGGCGAGTGAACAGACGTGGATCATGATTATCCCGGTTGGCACGATTATACGGCGCTGCGTTTTGCCACGGAAGCCCGCCGGTCACCAGCGGCGAGGCGGGCGTTATCCCTGGTACAGCAGGCGAAATCGTGTCAGCAGCCGCTTTTCAGCCTTTCCGGCGGACCATGGCGTCAGATAATCCTGCTGAATCGCGGGCGGTAGTTTCGGATCGCGTCCGAACAGCCGCCGCGCCTCCGCCTCGCCGAAGCCGGCAAGCTGCGTCGCTTCGAGGTAGGCCGCGCCCATGTCGGCGGCCTTGATCTGCTTTTCGATCTCGGCCGGCGTAATCGCGGGCAATCCGAAGCGGATATGGATCGCGCTGAGCAGCCGCTTCTCGACCTGCTTGTACGAGCCGCCGATCACCGCCTTGAACGGCGAGATCATGTCGCCGACGACATATTCCGGCGCATCGTGCAGCAATGCCGCGAGGCGCGTGCGCGCATCGATGCGCGGATTGGCTTCGCGCATCACCGCTTCAACCAGCAGCGTGTGCTGCGCCACCGAGAAGATGTGCGTGCCGTGCGTCTGGCCGTTCCAGCGCGCGACGCGGGCGAGGCCATGCGCGATGTCCTCGATCTCGATGTCGAGCGGGGAGGGATCGAGCAGGTCGAGCCGGCGGCCCGAGAGCATCCGTTGCCACGCGCGCGAGGCGACGGAACTGGCCGGTTTCTTCGCGCTCATTTGTGCTTGGTGTAGCGCGGCGGCTTCCGTTTGCCGCAGGTGGCATGGCAATGGCACTCGGCGAGGTGATCGTTGACCAGGCCGGTCGCTTCCATGAACGCGTAGACGATGGTTGGGCCGACGAACTTGAAGCCGCGCGCCGAGAGGTCTTTCGAGATCGCGACCGAGAGGGGCGTCGACGTCGGCACGCTTTTCGTCGTCTTGAAGAAATTCACCTTCGGTTTGCCGCCGACGTGGTCCCACAAGAGTTTCGAGAAACCGGGGCCTTCTTCCATGATCTTGAGATAGGCCTTGGCGCTTGCGATCGTGCCTTCGATCTTGGCGCGATTGCGGACGATGCCGGCGTCGTTCATCAGCACGTGAACCTTCTTCGCATCGTAGCGCGCGATCTTCGCAGGCTCGAAATTGTCGAAGGCTTTGCGGAAGTTGTCGCGCTTGCGGAGAATCGTGATCCACGAGAGACCCGCCTGAAAGCCATCGAGGATCAGCTTCTCGAACAGCGCGCGGTCGTCATACTCCGGCACGCCCCATTCGTCATCGTGATAGGCAACGTAGAACGGGTCCTGGCCCGGCCAGGTGCAGCGGAGCTTGCCATCGGCGTGTTTGACAGGTTTCGACATGACCAAGTGTTTTCAAGTCTCAAGTGTTTTCAAGTCTCAAGCGTTTTCAAGCGAAGTGGAATCCGGTTCGCGTCAGGAAAACGCGCATCAATAATTCAAAGCTCTAAGCCGAGACTTTCTTGTCCGCAATCTTGATGTCGTCGGGCGAGGCGATACGCACAGCAAT
>JBEIPX010000328.1:0-4134 GCA_040376815.1 Bradyrhizobiaceae bacterium | reverse complement strand
TTCTACAACCAGGCGCAGATGTCGGCGCAGGGCATCCCGCAGGTTGCGATCGTCATGGGATCGTGCACTGCCGGCGGCGCCTACGTGCCGGCCATGTCGGACGAGAGCATCATCGTCCGCAATCAGGGGACGATCTTCCTCGGCGGTCCGCCGCTGGTGAAGGCTGCGACCGGCGAGGTGGTGAGCGCTGAGGAGCTTGGCGGCGCCGACGTGCACAGCCGCCAGTCCGGCGTCACGGATCACTATGCGCAGAACGACAGCCACGCGATCGGCATCGCCCGCCGCATCATCGGCAACCTCAATCCGCCGAAAGCGCCGGCCTGGCATGTGCGCGCGTCGCGCGAGCCGCACTATCCGACCGAGGATATCTACGGCGTCGTCCCGCAGGACGTGCGCAAGCCGTTCGATGTGCGCGAGATCATCGCGCGGCTCGTCGACGGCTCGGAGTTCGAGGAATTCAAGAAGCTGTACGGCACGACGCTCGTCTGCGGCTTCGCGCACATCTGGGGGCATCCGGTCGGCATCATCGCCAACAACGGCATCCTGTTTTCGGAGAGCTCGCTGAAAGGCGCGCACTTCATCGAACTCTGCTGTCAGCGGCAGATCCCGCTGCTGTTCCTGCAGAACATCACCGGCTTCATGGTCGGCAAGAAATACGAGGCGGGCGGCATCGCGCGCGACGGCGCGAAGCTCGTCACCGCAGTCGCGACAGCCTCGGTGCCGAAGTTTACCGTGGTGATCGGCGGCTCCTACGGCGCCGGCAACTACGGCATGTGCGGCCGCGCCTATAGCCCGCGCTTCCTGTGGATGTGGCCGAACGCGCGCATCTCGGTGATGGGCGGCGAGCAGGCTTCGATGGTGCTAAGTACATTGCGTCGCGACGCCATCGAGACGAAGGGTGGCAAGTGGTCGGCCGAGGAGGAAGAGGAATTCCGCCGGCCGACGCGTGAACAGTTCGAGCATCAGGGGCATCCGTATTACGCGACCGCGCGGCTCTGGGATGACGGCGTGATCGATCCCGCCGATACGCGTCTTGTCTTAGGCCTCGGCCTGTCGGCAGCGGCGAATGCGCCGCTCGAGCCGCAGCGCTTCGGCGTGTTCCGGATGTGAGGTGCAGACCGTGAACGCTCCGCAGAAAGCCAAAGCCACCGGCGCTCTCTACCGCCGCTTCCAGACGCTGCTGATCGCCAATCGCGGCGAGATCGCCTGCCGTGTCATTCGCAGCGCCCGTGCGCTCGGGCTGCGCACCGTCGCGGTCTATTCCGAGGCCGATGCCAATGCGATGCATGTGGCGATGGCGGACGATGCCGTGCTGCTCGGCCCGGCGCGCGCCCGCGACAGCTATCTCAACATCGACCGCATCATCGAGGCCTGCAGGCAGACGGGCGCGGAAGCGGTGCATCCGGGTTACGGCTTCCTATCGGAGAGCAGCGAGTTCGCCGAGCGGCTCGCGGCTGAAGGCATCGTCTTCGTCGGTCCGACAGCCGCGATGATCGAGTCCATGGGCTCGAAGTCAGGCTCCAAGGCCTTGATGGAAGCTGCCGGCGTGCCTCTGGTGCCGGGCTATCACGGCGATGCGCAGGATGACGCGACGCTGACTAACGCCGCGCAAAAGATCGGCTTCCCGGTGATGATCAAGGCGTCAGCCGGTGGCGGCGGACGCGGCATGCGCATCGTGCGCGAGCCGGATCAGCTTTTGCCGTCGGTCGTCAGCGCCAAGCGCGAGGCGAAGGCCGCTTTCGGCGACGACAAGGTGCTGATCGAGAAATTCGTCGACAACCCGCGCCACATCGAGGTGCAGATCATCGGCGACAGCCACGGCAACCTGCTGTCGCTGTTCGAGCGCGAATGCACGTTGCAGCGCCGCCATCAAAAGGTGATCGAGGAAGCCCCGTCGCCGACGCTCAGTCCGGCGCAGCGCGAAGCGATCTGCGCGGTGGCCCGCAAGGCCGCGGGTGCGGTGAACTATGTCGGCGCGGGCACCATCGAGTTTGTCTCGAATGGCAAGGACTTCTTCTTCATCGAGATGAACACGCGCCTTCAGGTCGAACATCCGGTGACCGAACTCATCACCGGCGTGGATCTCGTCGACTGGCAACTCCGCGTCGCGTTCGGCGAAGCGCTTCCGATGAAGCAGGGCGACATCAAGCTCAACGGTCACGCCATCGAGGCGCGCGTCTACGCCGAGAACCCGGCGAAGAACTTCATGCCGTCGGTCGGCAAGATCCGGACCTGGGGGTTGCCGGCGGAAGGCAACGGCCTGCGCATCGATGCCGGTTACCGCGAAGGCGATACGGTTTCACCCTACTACGATGCCATGCTGACCAAGACGATTGCCTGGGGGCCGGATCGCGCGTCCGCGATCGATCGCCTGAACGGCGGGCTGACCGCGACCGACGTGCGCGGCATCATCACCAATCTGCCGTTCCTGTCGGCGCTGGTGACGCACCCGGCCGTGCGTGCCAACACCATCGACACATCGTTCATCGAACGAGAACTCGCAGCACTCACGCCGCCGCAACCGGCCGCAACGTTACTCGATCTTGCTGCGGCGATTGCAACCGTTCTCGCTGACGAAGTGGCCCGCACGAGTGCGAATTCGCCGTGGCATGCGGGTGGATGGATGCAGGTCGGCGCACGTCACCGCAAGTTCGTCTTCCGCGCGCCGGACGGCACGTTACACGAAGCGACGCTGCGCTATGGTCGTGGCAAGCCGGAGGTCGTGGTCGGCGGGCATGCCGTTTCGTTTGAGTACAGCGTGCGTTCCGCCGGTGAGATCGATGTGATCTGCGACGGTCTGCGCACCGCGGTCGCCGCCGTGCTCGACAATCGTGAGATCTATGTCCGCACGCGCAACGGCCGCTTCGAATTCCACTGGGTCGATCCGTTCGGAAGCGATGAAGAGGATCATTCGGGCGAAGACCGGCTGGTCGCGCCGCTGCCTGGCACGGTGGTCGCCGTGCTCGCGGAGCAGGGCGCCAGCGTGAAGAAGGGCGATCCGATCCTCACGCTCGAAGTGATGAAGATGGAACAGACGCTGCGCGCGCCGTTCGCCGGCAAGGTGAAGGCGATCAACTACAAGGTCGGCGACATCGTGCAGGAAGGGGCCGAGCTTGCGGAGATCGAACCGCAGGCCTGACGCCGTTCTCTAGCGCGCCGCGGCCTCCCGGCCAACGAACGCCTTGAACAGTTCCATTGACGCGCGCTCAGCCGTGCCGCGGTTCGGTCCCGACACCACGAACATCACGATCGACTTTTCCGAGATGCAGCGCACCGCGCCGGTATAGCCTTCGACCGTTCCGTAGCGCGACTGCTGGGTCCGTTCGAGGTTACCGAATCCCGCCGTCTTGATCGCGGCCTCGGCCTTGCCGAGGCACGCGTCCTGCGCGACGGTCAGGTCGAGCCACTTTGTCGAGACGGCAGGGCCTTCGGCGATCGCTGGCGAGGCGATACCCAGGAGCAGTGCAACTGCCACCGCAATCGGAAGACGTTTTCTGGCCGCGCTCATTCCCAAACCCTTCTGCGCATCGATATGGCGAATAGGAGGGGCTGAGCCGGAAAAAGGTTCACTGGAACGGCTGGCGATCCCGGCAGGATTCGAACCTGCAACCCACGGAGTAGAAATCCGTTACTCTATCCAGTTGAGCTACGGGACCGGCACCGCTCTCCTAGACCAAAATCATTAAAACCTCCACTTCCGGAACGCCTTGGCTTGAACCCGGCGGGCGGCGGCGGCGACAAAGCCATTGGGGAGGCGTGTCGAGCGCCAGCCTCTCCGAAACCGCAGGCATGCGCGGCCACCCCGGCAGCGCAGCCGCTCACCCGCGATTGTCCGTGATCGCGTCACGGTGGCGTCATGCGGCGATGTCTGGAGAATTTTCGTGGCTTATGACCTCGGCCATGGATACGTCACGTTTCAGGAATGTCTTGAGTGCCCCGGCGCGGATTCTCGCGCGCGGGCAGGGAGCCCCACATGATCCGCCTCGTTCGCGCCATCTCGCTTTGCGCCACGCTTTTGCTTGCCTCCACGGCCGCTCACGCCGCCGACAAGGCCTTCAAGCGGGATGAGCTTGGCGACGCCGCCATCAAGCTCGAAGCGCAGATCAAGAAGGAGGCGGGCGTCGTCAACAAGCC
>JBEIPX010000141.1:0-7374 GCA_040376815.1 Bradyrhizobiaceae bacterium | reverse complement strand
TCCTCAAGGCCTATGGCGCCGGTCAGTGCGACACCTTCACCGCCGACGCGTCGCAGCTCTACGCTTTGCGCCTGACGCTGGCGAAGCCGGACGATCACGTCATCCTGCCAGACGTCATCTCGAAAGAGCCGCTGGCCCCGGTCGTCCGCCAGCGCGACGATGACTGGATGATGATCGTGAAGTGGACGCTCTATGCGATGCTTAACGCCGAAGAGCTCGGCATCTCGTCCGACAACATCGACGAGGCATTGAAGTCGAAAAAGCCTGACGTGATGCGCCTTGTCGGCACCGAAGGCGCTTACGGCGAAGTGCTCGACCTGCCGAAAGACTGGGCGGCGCGCATCATCCGCCATGTCGGAAACTACAGCGAAGTCTACGAGCGCAACATCGGCCAGAAGTCGAAGCTCGGCATTCCGCGCGGCCTCAACCAGCTCTGGAGCGCCGGCGGCATCCAGTACGCCCCGCCGATCAGGTAAGCGCCAAACGAAAAAATGCCCGGCTCCGGCCGGGCATTTCTTCTTTTTGGGGCGCGCTTCCTCAGTATTGCTTCAGCCGTGCCAGCGCGTCCGCGTGGAAATTGCTGTCGCCGAACAGCTCCTGACACACCCGCGCGCGCTTCATGAACAGGCCGATGTCGAACTCGTCGGTCATGCCGACGCCACCATGCATCTGCACGCCCTCCTGCACGGCCAGCGTCGCGGTCGTTCCGGCGCGCGCCTTGGCGACCGCAACGGCTGCACCAGCTTTTTCCAAATCCGTATCCAGCGCTTGCAGCGCCTTCAGCACGGCGGCCCGGGTGATTTCGATGTCTGTATAGAGATGCGCGGCGCGATGCTGCAGCGCCTGAAATTCGCCGATCAGCTTGCCGAACTGCTTGCGCTCCTTCAGGTATGTCACCGTGCGGCCGAAAGCTTCCTCGCTGATACCGAGCATTTCCGACGCCACCGCGCCGCGGCCAACATTGAGAATGCCCTCAAGCAGCGCACCGCCCTGATCGACCTCGCCGAGAACACTGTCGGCCGTGACGTCCACGTTGCCGAACTCGATACGCGCTGCATTGTGGGAATCGACCATCACCGTCCGCTCGATCGCAATACCCTTGGCCTTGGGATCGACAAGGAACAGCGTCAGCCCTTTCGCTTCGCCGGGGCTACCCGCGGTGCGCGCGACCACGATCAGCATGTCGGCGACGTGCCCGTCCACCACCAGCGCCTTGGTGCCGTTGAGGCGGAAGCCGTTGCCCGAGCGTTCCGCCTTGAGCTTTGTCTTCAGCGGGCGATGCTTGGCGCCTTCCTCGATTGCGAACGCGGTGATCAGCGTGCCAGCCGCGATCTTCGGCAGATATTCCTTCTTCTGCGCGTCCGATCCGCCGCGGTTCAGTGCCGACGCACCAAGCACGCTGGTCGAGAAAAATGGCGACGGCATGAGGTTGCGGCCGATTTCCTCCATGACAACGCCGGCTTCGACGAAGCCGAGATTGCTGCCGCCGTGTTCTTCCGGGACCAGCAGGCCGCTGAAACCCATCTCGGCGAAGGTCTTCCAGAGATCGCGCGAGAATCCGGTCGCATCCTTACTGTCGCGCAGCTTGCGCATGTGCGCGACCGGCGCTTTTTCGCCGATCAGGCCACGCGCTGAATCGCGCAGCAGGGTTTGTTCTTCAGTCAGGACGAGGGCCATGGGATCTTCCGTTCGAATGAAAACAAGTCAGATAACTAAGCGTCATTGCGAGGAGCGGAGAGACGAAGCAATCCATGTCTTGCTCAAATTGGATTGCTTCGCGGAAGCCTGTCCTTAGGCTTGCCGAAGGCAAGACCCGAGGGCTCGCAATGAAGAATCACGCTCCCGGCAGATCGAGGATGCGCTTGGCGACGATACCGAGCATCACCTCGCTGGTGCCGCCCTCGATCGAGTTCGCCTTGGTGCGCAGCCATGAGCGTGCCGGCTGACCCTCCTGCGTGCGCGGGCTTTCCCATTCGAGGAAGTCGATGCCGCCAGCCGCCATGATCAGCTCATGCCGCCGCTTGTTCAGCTCGGTGCCGTAGTACTTCATCGCTGACGAGAACGCCGGATGCGCCTGACCTGCTTTCGCGAGATCAACGGCACGCTCCGCTGCGGCAGCGAGCGCCGCCTCATCGACCTCGAACGAGGCGATCTGCCCGCGCAGCATCGGATCGTCCAGCCGCCCCTTGTCGTCGCTGCCGATCGAATTCGCTGCGACCTGCCCGAGCGGACGCGCGCCACTGCGCTCGCCGATGCTCGAGATCATCGCGCGCTCGTGCTGCAAGAGATACTTCGCCACGTCCCAGCCGCGATTGAGCGTACCGACGAGGTTTGCCTTCGGCACGCGCACGTTGTCGAAGAAGGTTTCGCAGAACGGCGACTTGCCGGAGATCAGAAGGATTGGCTTGGTCGAGACGCCCTTCGAGGCCATGTCGAACAGCACGAACGAGATGCCGTCGTGCTTCTTCGCCTGAAAATCGGTGCGGACCAGACAGAAAATCCAGTCGGCGTAGTTGGCGTAGGACGTCCAGATCTTCTGGCCGCTGATGACGAAATGATCGCCATCACTGTCCGCGCGCGTTTGCAGCGACGCGAGGTCGGAGCCGGCGTTCGGCTCGGAGTAGCCCTGACACCAGCGGATCAGGCCCGCGGCGATCTTCGGCAGATGTTCTTTCTTCTGCTCATCGGTGCCGTATTTCAGCAGCGCCGGTCCGAGCATGGAGATGCCAAAGCTGACCAGCGGCGCCCGCGCACCGATCGCGGCCATCTCCGCACGGACGATCTTCGCCTCCTCGCCGTCGAGGCCGCCGCCGCCGTATTCCTTCGGCCAATGCGGCACGGTCCAGCCCTTGTCGCGCATGCGCTCGAACCAGACCTTTTGCGCGTCCGACGAGAACGTCGCATTGCGCCCGCCCCAGAAGGTGTCGTCCTCGGTACGCATGGGCTTGCGCATCTCGGCAGGACAATTGGTCTCCAGCCACGCGCGCGTTTCCTTCCGGAACGTCTCAAGATTTGCAACCGCTGAACTTGTCATGGTGGGCTTCCCCGAATTCCCTGGTTTCGATCCGCCGCCGCGTCATTCCGCAGAGTGAAAATGTGCGCGCGGTCGCTCTTTTGTTGGATCGGACCTTAGCCAGCGCCTTGCGAAATTCAACATGTAGCTGTGCACGCCTGGTGTACTTGCGTTCTTGTCATACCGTGCGATCCCGTGCATCGATAGGAGCGACAAAACAAACGAATTCAAGGGAGTGGGACGTGCGCATCAAGTTTCTTTCGCCTGGCGAAATGACCGCCGACCAGAAGCTGGTCTATGACGAATCGATCGCGTCGAAGCGCGGCCGTCCACCGGAGCCAATGTTCGCCTGGCTCGCGAGCCCCGAGATGGCGAAGCACGCCACGCGACTTGGCGCCTTTCTGCGCTACGACACCTCGATGTCGGTCGCCGAATCCGAGCTCGCGATCCTTGTTACCGCGCGGCACTGGAGTGCGAAGTTCGAATGGTATGCGCACAAAAAGATGGCGCTGGCCGGCGGGCTCGATCCGAAGATCATCGACGACATCAATGCACGGCGGGTGCCGGCCTTCAACAATCCGAAGCTCAAAGTCATCTACGAGGTTAGCCGATCGCTGCACGATGCGAAGTGTGTTTCGCAGCCGCTCTATGACGAGGCTCTGAAGCTGATCGGTGAGCGCGGCCTCGCGGAAGTGATCGGCCTGTGCGGTTACTACACGCTGGTATCGATGACGCTGAACACCTACGAGTTCGGCCTGCCGGACGGCGAGGTCTCGGATTTGTTACCGTAGAGCTGCTATAAGGGTGCTGGCGCACCTGCCGGTCAGCACTCAGAATCACGCCCATGAGCGACAACATCCCGAACCATCCGCCGATCAGCGCCGGTGCGCGGATCGGCCACGTACATCTCAAGGTCTCGAACATCGACCGCGCGCTGGGCTTCTATCACAGCGTGCTCGGCTTCAAGATCATCATCCGCCGCGGCGACGAGGTCGCCTTCATCGCTGCCGGCGACTATCATCATCACATCGGCCTCAACACGTGGGAAAGCAAAGGCGGCGCGCCGCCCGCGCCCGGCACCACTGGCCTGTTTCACACCGCGATTCTCTACCCGACCCGACCCGCGCTGGCCGACGCGCTCCGTCGCGTGATGGCGGCTGGCATTCCACTCGATGGCGCGAGCGATCACGGCGTCAGCGAGGCGCTATATCTGCGCGATCCGGACGAGAATGGCGTCGAGTTGTACTGGGACAAGCCGCGCGAACAGTGGCCGCAGAATGCCGAGGGCGGCATTCAAATGTACACGCGCCGGCTCGACATCGACAATCTGTTGCGTGAGCCGCCGCTCACGGCTTGACCGGCGCCTGAGCGCGGCCCCGGATCAGCACGATCGCGGCGGCGGCGAACTCCAACACGGCATTGACATAGAACGCGGGCCCGTAGTTGCCGGTCCAGTCGCGCAGCAGGCCGATCACGCCCGGGCCGAATGAATAGGTCACCTGATTGATCGCCGTGACGAGGCTCACCAGAATGCCGAACGAGCGCGGATCGAACTCGCGCTGGATGATCAGCGCCGGAAGCGTAATCGCATTGCCGACGGTGAGCCCGAACACGAAGCTGCCCGCAATCAGCGCGATATCCGTCGGGACATTGATCATCACGATCAGCGACAGTCCTTGGCTTAGAAACAGTGCCGACGACGCCTTGCGCTGATCGATCCGGTCGATGAAGAAGCCAAGCCCGATACGCCCGACCACCGCAGCCAGCGTCATCAGGCCCACCGCAATTGCCGCACGCTCGCGGCCGATCAGCGGATCCATGTACGCAATCTGATGCACGATGAAGCTGACCTGCGAGAACAGCACCAGGGCAAACGGCAGCGAGATCGTCCAGAACGGCAGGCTGCGGAACGCAGCCGCGCGGACGGCTGTGCTCGATGGCGCTGGCTGGCCGCCTGCCGCCGCACTCGCCTGCAAGTGCGCCGGGGGAGGACTCATACCGAACAGGATCGCCGGCACCATCACCAGCAGCAGCAGGGCCGTGCCGGTATGCATGGTGGCGGTGAAACCGTAGCTCTGTGCGGCGATCACCATCAGCGGCACGCCGATGATGCCGCCGAAGCTCGCGCCATTCAGCGCGAGGCTGATGGCGAGGCCGCGGCGTGACGAGAAGTACATGCCGAGCGTATTGGTGATGGCGCCGATGCTCATCCCGGCCCAGCCGAACGAAAGCAGCGCATAGGCCGCGTAGAGCTGAAACGGCGAGGAAACCCAGCCGATCGCCAGCGTCGCAGCCGCCATGAAGCCGACGCCGCAGAGCAGAAACGCCCGCAGCCCGATCGCACGGATGGCGTCGCTCACGAACACAACGAGCAGCGCGCCGCCCAGATAGAAGGCCGAGGTCGCAGTGGCGACCAGCGACGCCGGCCAGCCATGCAGGCGCTGAAATTCCGCGACGTAGACGGCCTGCCCGTAGAAGGCGAAACCCCAGGCGAACGTCGCAAGCAGGAAGCAGACGATGACAGCGCGCCAGCCGGGATAGCGAATCGAACCTTCGTCGATCGGAGGCTTTGCGGACAGGGCATCCATTATCGGTACGCCCTTCGGGATGCCTGCTGTGCTGGATAAACCGGCCTGGCCGTAGCGGACGTTACTTCAGCGCAGGCGCAGGCTGGCATCGAACCCTCTCCGGGGTCTTGGGCAGGCGGGGCGCGCATATCAGGAGCTCACAACCGAAACGTCAAGCAAACCGCGGAGTTATCCCGATTGTGGCCGACGAAGGGACCGGCTGGGGAACCATTGCCGCACTGCGGCTTTAATATATCCCGGATCATCCCGTTTCTGGCAGGAACGAGAGCGGTTCTGGGTGTCCGCATCGCAACCCGAGACCAAACAAATCCCCTCTCCGCAATTTCCACCCGATTTCGGGGAGACAATTCTCACGCCGGGATTTGAGAAGCCGCTTCGAAAGGCTGATATGAACCTGTTGTCGTCCATCGAGATGGAAAGCGGCGTCGCCAATGACGACCTCTGGTACAAGGACGCCATTATCTATCAGCTTCACGTCAAGACGTTCGCTGACAGCAACAGTGACGGCATCGGCGATTTTGCCGGCTTGACCGAAAAGCTCAGTTACCTGCAAGAGCTCGGCGTGACGGCGCTCTGGCTGATGCCGTTCTACCCCTCGCCCGGCCGTGATGACGGCTACGACATCGCCGACTACGGCACGGTCAGCCCCGATCTCGGCACGATGAAGGACTTCAAGCGCTTCATCAGCGAGGCCAAACGGCGCGGCATGCGCGTCATCACCGAACTCGTGATCAACCACACCTCGGATCAGCACGCCTGGTTCAAGCGCGCACGGCGCAGTCCTGCCGGCAGCAGCGCGCGCGACTGGTATGTCTGGAGCGATACCGACCAGAAATACGCAAACACGCGCATCATCTTCTCCGATACGGAAAAGTCGAACTGGACCTGGGATCCTGAAGCGCACGCCTACTATTGGCACCGCTTCTTCTCGCACCAGCCGGACCTGAATTTCGACAACCCGCGCGTGGTGCGTTCGGTGATCCAGGTGATGAAGCGCTGGGTGGACGCCGGTGTTGACGGCTTCCGGCTCGACGCGATTCCCTATCTCTGCGAGCAGGAGGGAACCGCAAACGAAAATCTGCCGGGCACCCATGAGGTGATCCGCATGCTGCGCCGGGAGCTCGATGCCTACGGCCGCGACAAGATTCTCCTGGCCGAGGCCAACCAGTGGCCGGAAGACGTGCAGCACTATTTCGGCAAGGGCGACGAATGCCACATGGCATTCCATTTCCCGCTGATGCCGCGCATCTACATGGCGATCGCGCAGGAAGACCGCTTTCCCGTCACCGACATCCTGCGGCAGACCCCGGACATTCCCGAGAACTGCCAGTGGGCGATGTTCCTGCGCAACCACGATGAGCTGACGCTGGAAATGGTCAGCGACATCGAGCGCGACTACCTCTGGTCGACCTATGCGGCGGACCCCCGCGCGCGCATCAATGGCGGCATCCGCCGCCGCCTCGCGCCGCTGATGGACAACGACCGTCGCAAGATCGAGCTGATGAACTCGCTGCTGCTCTCGTTCCCCGGCACGCCGATCATCTATTACGGCGACGAGATCGGCATGGGCGACAACATCTACCTCGGCGATCGCAACGGCGTGCGCACGCCGATGCAGTGGTCGCCGGACCGCAACGGTGGCTTCTCGCGCGCCGATCCCGCGCGCCTGTTCGCACCGACGATCATGGACCCGGTCTACGGCTACGAGTCCGTTAACGTGGAAGCGCAGTCGCGCAGTCTCTCGTCGCTCCTGAACTGGACCAAGCGGCTGAT
>JBEIPX010000423.1:0-3104 GCA_040376815.1 Bradyrhizobiaceae bacterium | reverse complement strand
CGCGTCGTCGGCATCGACCGTCAGCGCCACCTTCTGCGCGCGGCCTTTGACATGCGCGCCGAGGTCGCGCGCGGCCGCGAGATCGACATGGCGGGGCGATGCCTCGAAGAACACGAAGCCCACCATGTCGGCGCCCGCGTCGAGCGCCACATCCAGCGTCTCGCGCGTCGACAATCCGCAAATTTTCACGACCAGGGACATGATCCCGTTCAGCTCCGGCGAGCGCAGGATCCGCTCGGATCGTGCACATCAAGAAGGCCGGGTTCTACAACGCCGCGCCTTGCTTGTCTCGCCCGAACGACCCCGAAACCGGGCCCGGACTGAGGGCCTGCGGGGACTGCCCCGCGGGGGGCCTGTTCGCCTCGGCGAGCCGGCCATGCAGGGTTGCCAGTTGCGCCCGCGCCTCCTGAGCCTCGGTCTCATTACGCCGCGCCGCGGTCCGCCAGCGGCGCTGGCCGAACCAGGTGGCGACCCCACCGGCAACGACGCCGAGGATCGCCACAACCACGATCACCATGAATAGCGGCAGCGTGAGGCCGATCGACGGATCGCTGGAGTTGAAGGGATCGAACGAGACCGTGACCAGGTGCCGGTTGGCAACCGCGAACACGATAAAGATCAGCGCCAGCGGAACGACGATCAGGACATTGACGATCTTGCGAAGCATGATCTCTCCGGCAAAGCCAGCTCAGGACAGGAGATCAAATCAGCGAACGTGGAGAAGCAAGCCTCGCGATGGTGCCGCAGGCACATCAGCCCGCTGTGTCGCCTTCGCCGCCCTCACCCTTGTTGAGCCGCTCGCGCATTTCCTTGCCGGTCTTGAAGAACGGCACGCTCTTCTGCTCGACAGGCACGTGCGCGCCCGTGCGCGGATTGCGGCCCGATCGTGCCGGGCGATGCTTCACCGAGAACGCACCGAAACCGCGCAGCTCAACCCGGTCGCCCCGCGCCAGCGCAGCAACAATCTCGTCGAGGATCGCGTTGACGATATTCTCGACGTCCCGCTGATAGAGGTGCGGGTTATGCTCGGAAATGCGCTGAACGAGTTCTGATTTGATCATCGATGATGAAGTCCGGGCCTAACGCGTTCCATTTCCGTGAAAATATCGCAAGCTGTCAAGCCGATAAATCGTCTCCGGGAGGCGCGAAATCTCGTGACAAGGCGGCGCGTGTTGGCATTGCCGCATCTGCATGCAACGCAACAAGACGCCATTGTTGCCTCGCGCTCCATCAATTCGACGACGCCGGATGCCATAGCGCAAGCAAACCATCGAGACTGAGCCGATCCGCTGCTGCGACGACGCCGGTCTGCTCGATCCGCCGCGCCATTTCGCCGAAGCCGACCGCATCAAGCACGACGGATGCCGTCGCGCGCAGGAACGTCATGTCGCCGAGCCGCAGCGCCAGCTTGAAATCCCGTACCGGCGTATCGGCGGCGATGCCTTTTTGGGCAGCGAGCCAGGCCACCGCGGCCTTCTCGTCACCGATCTGATCGATCAGTTTCAGATCCATCGCGATGCGGCCCGTGAACACACGACCGTCGGCGACCTTCTCAATCTGCGCGTCATCCATCTTGCGGCGATCCTTCACCATGCCGCGGAACCAGGCGTAGGAATCCTTCACGAGCATGTCGATCGCCGCACGCGCCTCGGGGCTCGTCGGCTCGAAGCCGTTTGGCGCGGCCTTCAGCGGCGACGACTTCACTTCCTCGACCTTGACGCCGACGGTCTTCAGCAGTTCCGAGAAATTCGGATACTGGAACAGCACGCCGATCGAGCCGACCAGCGACGTCTGCTGGGCGATGATGTGATCGGCGCCGAGCGCGGCGATGTAGCCGCCCGAAGCCGCGAGGCCTTCGATCACGACCACGACCGGCTTCTTGGCCTTCAGCCGCACCAGCGCATCGTAAAGCTGTTCGGAGCCGGCAGTGGTGCCGCCCGGTGAGTTGATGTGCACGATGACGGCTGGTGCCTTCGACTGCTCCAGCCGTTCCAGCGCCTCGACGCGCTCCTGGTTGCTGCGGATCAGTCCGTCGATCTTGATGCGGGCAATCGCCGTCTTGCTGGTCAGCGCGTTCCTGCCGGCGGGTGTCGCAGCGAGCGCGACGGCAACGATCGCCACGATGACCGCGAGTACAGCACTCACGCGCCAGAAGGTCAGCTTGCGGCGGATCCTGCGCCGATCGACGATCACATCCGGTTCAAACGACATCGAAGCGTCTCCTGGCGATCCGTGTTGGCGGGCCAAGCCCGTGCTTGTAGGTCTTGCCTATCGGCGCGTCGCCACGGCTGGCGAAGCGGACTAATAGTCAGCGGCGTTGATATCCCGTTTTCAGGATGAATCAATTGCAACGCATTTTGAAGAAAACAAGATTGGCCGGACGATAACCATCGATTCGGTCAAGAAAAAGGGCTCCGGCGATGCCGGAGCCCTGATTTATCGACCGCCTTATGGCAGCGAGAAGCGGCTTACTTCTCGGTCCGCTGCTTGAGCGCGGTACCGAGAATGTCGCCAAGCGTCGCGCCCGAATCGGACGAGCCGTACTGGGCGATGGCTTCCTTCTCCTCGGCCACTTCCAGCGCCTTGATCGACACCTGGACCTTGCGGGCCTTCTTGTCGAACTGGATGACGCGGGCATCGACCTTCTCACCGACGGCGAACCGCTCGGAGCGCTGGTCGTTGCGATCGCGAGCGAGCTCCGAACGCTTGATGAAGGTGGAGAAGTCGGTACCGGCGATCTTCACGTCGATGCCGCCTTCCTTCACGTCGAGGATTTCGCACGTGACGACGGCGCCCTTCTTGACGTCGCCCGGCTCGGCGAACGGATCGCCTTCGAGCTGCTTGACGCCGAGCGAGATGCGCTCCTTCTCGACATCAACATCGAGAACGACGGCCTTGACCACGTCGCCCTTCTTGAAGTTGTCGATGACCTGCTCGCCCGGAAGTTTCCAGTCGAGGTCGGAGAGATGGACCATGCCGTCCACTTCGCCGTCGAGACCCAAGAAGAGTCCGAACTCGGTCTTGTTCTTGACTTCGCCTTCGACCACCGCGCCGACGGGATACTTCTCGACGAAGACTTCCCACGGATTGCGCATGGTCTGCTT